>DATMLG010000060.1:0-10452 GCA_035570675.1 Verrucomicrobiia bacterium
GATTAGGATTAAGAGCGGGAAAAGCCAGGCATGAACGAAGAACCATACAGGTGGCTGGAGGCGGTGGCCAACCGCCGCGAGTACGTGCGCGATCAGTTAAAGGGCGGCTCGCCGGCGTTTGCGGCCAGCCTGCCGGATGGCGTGCTGCTGCTGGGCGTCGGAGGCGGGCAATCCAAGGTGTTTGAATTGTTCGACCGTCATGCGCTCGCAGGGCTGGGGCATCCGGCGGACATTGAAAAAATCCGGCAGGCGGCGATTGACGCGGCGCACACGGAAGCGTTCACGCGCGCGCCCGAGGACGTGAGTTTGCGGCGGCTGGTGAGTTTCGGGCTAAGCCCGCAGTTGAAGACGAATTTCGAGCAGATTTTCAATGCGCCATTCCTGGTGGAGTTGTTGCTGGTGGAGATTGGCGCGGAACCGGACAAGGATGTGCTGATGCGGCTGCATTTTGACGGGTCGTTTCAGTTTCAGGCGGGCGGGGTCATGGTGGCGGCGAGCGTGCCGGAGGCGGAGACCGCGGCGCAGGGCTGGCTCACCAAGGCGCTGGCGGGAATCACCGGACGCCGCGAGGCGGCGGAACTGTTGTTGCAGGCATGGTGGCTCTCGCATGAAAACAAGCCGTTCGACGGTGCGACGCCGAACGCGGAGCAGTTGCAAACCGGCTGGCGCACGGCAACGAAGACGCGCACGGTGGAAATCGGCTGGCTGGCGCGCAAAACGGAACGGGCCGCGCATTACGAACCTTTGAGCCTCGCGCAGCTCAGTCTGGCATGAGCAGTAATTTCTAAACTGAGCGCGAAAATGGACGTGCCAATTCACAGCGTATGAACCGGATTGTGGGATTGGAAACCGAGTACGGCTGCCTGACCAGCACGCCGGCGGGATCGTTCATCGCGGTGGAGCGCGTGCGCGACTGGATTTTTGGACGGGAGGAATACGGGCTGATTGATGTGCATCACCGGGACTGGGACGAACCGCCGGGCAACGGCGGGTTTTTGTTCAACGGCGGGCGGGTGTACATTGACATGGGCCACCTGGAATATTGCACGCCGGAATGCACCGCGCTGCTGGACTTGTTACTATACGACCGGGCGGGTGATGCGCTGGCGTTGCGGGCGGTCAAGGCGCTGGGCCTGGCTGGCGAGGTAAATTTCATCCGCAACAACATTGACCATTACACGGGCGCGACGTTTGGCTGCCACGAGAATTATTTGGTGCGGCGGTCGGCGCCGTTGACGGAGACGAACGTGCTTTCGCTGCTGACGTTTCTAACGCTGCGGCTGCTGTTCACCGGCGCGGGGCGGGTGGGGACGACGCTGGCGGCGGAATGGCGCGGCGAGGCGAGCCGGCCGGGAATTGACGGCGTGTTCCAGATGAGCCAGCGCGCGGATTACATCAACAACGATCTCTACGAATGGGTGCAGTTCAACCGCTCGATCATCAACACCCGCGACGAACCGCTGGGCGACCCGCGCAAGTTCCGGCGGCTGCATTTGTTGCACGGGGACACGAGCGTGCTGCCGGCGACGCTGTTGTTGAAGGTGGGCACGACGTCGTTGATGCTGGATTTGCTGGAGATCAATCATCTGCCGAAGGTGGTGCTGTCCGACGCGGTGAAAACATTTCGCGCGCTGTCGCATCAACCGGAGGGGCCGTGGGAAACGCGTCTGGCGGACGGACGTCCGGCGGACGCGGTGGAATTGCTGGGGCGGTTTTTCAACGCGGCGTGGGCAGATTTTCACGGGCGCGACGCGGAGACGGACATTTTGCTGGATGTGTGGGGCTCGACGCTAAAGGCCCTGGCGACGGAACCGCAGGCGTTGATCGGGAAGGTGGATTGGATCACGAAACGGTGGCTGTTGCAGAAATTTTTGGAGCAGGAATCGCTGGACTGGGAGGACCCGTGGCTCAAGGCGCAGGACCTGGAGTTTCATCATATTGACCCGGCGCGCAGCCTGGGACTGGCGATGAACCAGCCGCCGCCCGAGTGGGATCCGTCCGCCAAGACGATCGAGGCCGCGGTGATGGAGCCGCCGCTGGACACCCGTGCGCGCGCGCGTTCGCGCATCATGCGGATGCTGCGGCAGCACGCGCCGCCGTATTCGATTGACTGGGAAATCGTGGGCGTGGAGGGGTTGAATCCGCTGAACCTGCTGGACCCGTTTGATCCGGCCCCGCCGGAGATGAAGGCGTGGTTCAATGAGTTCAACGCGGCGTTGAAGGCAAACAACGGATTTCCGAGGACTTCACGGCGGGATCCGGGGCAACGGTGACAGGTTCAGGGGGAGAGTCGCCGGCCGGGAACAGGGTTCGCGATGATTTTTTGGTCCGGTTCCGGCGGTTCATTTCTTTCTCGTCAACGCACGCCAAAAATGGGTTAAAGAGTTTATGCAGAACAGCAACCTGGCGGGCTTGCAATTCCTCGTGGTGGAGGATGAGCCGCTGTTGCGTCGGCAAATCGCGGCCCAATTGGAAAAATTAGGCGCCGAAGTGACCGGCGCGGGCGACCTACTGACGGCGGGAAAAATGATCGCCGGCCAGGAATTTGACGTGGTGTTCCTGGACGTGAACCTGCCGGACGGGCTGGGGACGGAATTGTTGAAACGGGGGGCATTTCCCAAACACACCGCGGTGATCATCATGACGGCGGAGGCCGGGGTGGCGGGCGCGGTGGAGGCAATGCGGCTGGGCGCGACCGATTATCTGGCCAAACCGTTTGACGTGGGCGAGCTGCCGCTGGTGGTCGGACGCGTACGCCGCGCCCGGCAATCCGAACGGATGGACGAGCACCGGCGGGAAGGAACGGAGCGTCTCGGCGAGATTTTCTTTTTTGGCAACTCGCTGGCCGGGCTGGAAAAACAACTGGAAAAGATATTAACGGCGGACCGGCGCCTGGAGCAGAACCTGCCGCCCATTTTGATTCAGGGCGAAACCGGCACCGGCAAGACCACGGTGGCGCGCTGGCTGCACAACAACGGCCCGCGCGCGCGCCAGCCGTTGGTGGAGGTGAACTGTTCGGCGCTGCCGGAAACGCTGGCGGAATCGGAATTGTTCGGCCACGAGCGAGGCGCATTCACGGACGCGCGCACGGCCCGCATGGGACTGTTCGAGGCCGCGCACGGCGGCACGCTTTTTCTCGATGAGCTGCCCAGCCTCCCGCCGGGCTTGCAGGCGAAGGTGCTGACCGCGATTGAAGACCACAAAATCCGGCGCGTGGGCGGCCAGAAACCCATTCCCGTGGATGTGCGATTGATCGCGGCAACGAATTCGGATTTGCAGCAACTGGTCGCCGAGGGAAAATTCCGCGAAGACTTATACCACCGGCTGGATCTGTATCGCATCCAGATTCCACCCCTGCGCGAGCGCCGCGAGGACATCATCCGACTGGCGGAATTGATCGTCGCGCGGCCCAGCCAGCGGCACCGGCTGCCGGAAAAGAAAATCACGGCGGCCGGGCGGCAGAAATTGCTGACCCATCCCTGGCCGGGAAATGTGCGCGAACTCGCCCATGAACTGGAGCGCGCGATTGTTTTTGAAGAAGGCGGCCAATTGAGTTTCCCGCAGCTGACAGCCGGGTCGGAAAACGTGACCGGGACGCAAGCGGAGGGGGACGCCTGGTTTAATGAAGGCTATGTTTTTCCGCCGGAAGGTTTTCAGTTGGAGGAGGCGATCAACCGCCTCATTCAGCACGCCCTCCAACAAACCGACAACAATGTATCGGCGGCGGCGCGATTGCTGGGCGTTTCAAGGGATTATATCCGGTATCGTTTGTCCGGGCAGAAACCCGCCGGGGACTGACACCCAATTCTGCCGGGCAGGTAACTTCATGTTTGGTTGGAGGTCCCCAAACCAGCATTGTGGAGATTAGCGGCAAAAACACATGCCGACTGCACAACCCGTTTGATTGCAATGTGATACGAATTGAACGCCCTGATGGCACACAGCAAGCTAAAGGGTTATTGGTTCGATTTAGTAACAAAAACAATCTTTGCAGCGTAAAACTAAAGGTAATATATGAAAGCACTGAAGACTCTGATGGCGGCAGGCGCGCTCGGAATGATGTTGATGGGGAACGCGGCCATGGCGCAAAGCACCAACACCCCTCCGCCCGTGGTTGTACCGCCAAACCCCGGCAAAATTCTGGATGAACTCAAGGCGCTGGTCAAAAAATTTGAAGCGGAACGGGACGCGTATCTGACGGAGCAGAAGGCGCTACTGGCCGAGTTGAAGAACGCGACCACGGAAGCGCAGCGCATCGCCATCCGCCAGGACCTTGAAGACAACCGGGACGACTTCCTCCAGGACCTGAGGAAATTCCGGATGGAGCTGCGCGAAATCATCAGCCAGCTCAAGGGCAAGATCAATAATGCCGAACTGGACCGTATTATTGAGGCGGCAAAAGCGGCGGCGGACGGCCATCACAAGGGTCAGAACTAGTCCCCGCCGAAGTGATGCTGAGTATTTAATAAAAGAAAGAGCCGGATTCAAAAAAGCCAGGCGACCGGATAATCGGCCGCTTGGTTTTATGTACGCATCACGAGATTGAATTTTAATGCCGCGACGTTTCAACTGCGCAACCGGGTTATGGAGCATACTTTTGATTTTTTTTTTGAGCGGTACGAAGGCGTTGGCGGAAGGCACCAATGAGTATGGGTTGTCAGACAAGGATCTGGACCGGTATCTGCTCAAGGACGTGAACACCGGCGTGTCGCTCTGGGACCAATCGTACGCCATCAGGGCGGGCGTGGGCTACAACGACAACGTGCTGCTGGACCATACGGATCCCAAGGCCAGCCCGTTCTTTACCAGCGGACTGGACGCCACCATTTTCCGGCTGCCGGCGGATGACTGGGAATGTTATTTGTTCGCGAGCGGTGACGATGTCCGCTACTGGCAGTCGATTGGCGTGGGGAGCGAGGATCTCTGGGTGGTGGGGTCGAAAATCCGGAGAGACCTGGGCAATGGCTGGGTGGCGGGAATCACGGCCGGCTATGCTTATGAAGACCAAGTGCTTGACCTGCTCAACACCAGCCTGGCGGTGGCCGGTTTTACACCGGCCGTTGTGATTGGGAACACCATCACCCTTGGTCCCTCGATCCGGCGGGACCTGGGGACCAATTACTGGGTGGAATTCGAACTGGAGGGAATCCGCCAGTTTTTTGACGCCCCGGCCTTCAGCTATTGGCAGACCGGTGTCAAGCTCACAGCGGGGAGGTCGTATGGCCATCATTCGGAACTCAGCCTGAGCTACGAAGCCTTTGAGCAGCTTTACGACGAACCGGATGCGGACCCGACGGGCGAGGAGATTCCGGGGACCTCCCTGCGCGAGATTCACCAGGAGGCGGAACTGGCGTGGCGACATTACTGGGACAACAAACGCCGCTGGGAAAACACAACCCAACTGGCCTTCGAATACAGCCGGGACATTGACACGGGTTATTACGACTATTTCCGATATTGGGCGGCGGAACAGCTCGATTTTCGAGGCAGGTCCTGGAACCTGCGGGCGAGGGGAGAATTCATTCATTACGATTACCCGCATGAAGAGGCCGAGGATCTGACGGACCCGAACAACCCCGTGGACACGGGCGTGTGGTACCAGACCGGTTTTACCTTGAATCTGCGGATTGAGAAGCGCGTGCTGAGCTGGTTGAAGCTGTACATGGATTATAACTATGAACACTCGCTTTCAAACCAATCCTCCGCGCATTACCAGGTGAACGTCATCACGGGCGGGGGGCAGTGGGATTTTTGAAAACCGGCGCGGCAGGTAACCTTTGGAGCCGGCAAAACGTATGAAATGAAGAGTTCGGGCATGGAAAAAGTGCGACAGCTACAGAACCAGCTTGTGCGGTCCGGGCAGCTTCCATGGCTGGTGATCGGCCTGACCCTGGCAGTGCTGGCGGGAACGATTCTGGCGGGCTGCCTGCTGTTGCGGGAAAAAGTGCGCGAACAACTGGCCGGGCGCGACGGGGAGGCATTTAACGAACTGGCCCGCTGGCAGCAGGAATATGGGGACGAAGCCGGCCAGGACATGATCACGACGATTGACGACCCGGCGGAACAATTCAACCTCGCGTTAAAGCTCTCCCGGATCCGGGGCGTGGTGGGGATACGGTTGTTTTCGCCGGATGGAAAGTTTAACACCGCCTTTCCGGCGAGCATCACGGAATCCGCCCTTTCCGCAGAAGACGTGGCCAAACTGGCGGCGCTGAAGCCGGTGAGTCATTTTTATCCGGCGGCGAAACTGGCGTCGGTTGATTTGCTGGCGGAATTGGACAATGCGGACAAGGGCGCGCCGCTGCTCGAAGTGAACGTGCCGTTGCATGCGCCGGACAAGGACCGGCTGGCGGGCGTGGCGCAGTTCATCACGGACGGGGAGGGAATCGCGCGCGAGTACGCGGACCTGGACCGGCATCTGTTTTTGCAGGCGGGGGCGACGTTCCTGGCGGCGGGCGGGATTCTGACGCTGGCGCTGGCGCTGGCATTCGCGCGGTTGCAGAGCGTGAATCGAATGCTCTCCGAGCGCACCGAGCGGTTGTCGCAGGCGAACCAGGAACTGCTGCTGGCGGCAAAAAGCTCCGCCATCGGCGCCGTGACGTCGCACCTGATTCACGGGTTGAAGAACCCGTTGAGCGGCCTCCAGGGGTTTGTGAAAAACCACACCTCGGGAATGGCGGACGCGGAAAGCGACTGGCAGGACGCGGTGGTGACCACGGAGCGGATGCAGACGTTGATTGGCGGGGTGGCGCGGATTCTGGAGGAACAGCAGTCGGGGGCCGGTTATGAGATTTCGCTGGCGGAACTGTTGGAGATTGTGTCGGCGAGGATGCTGCCGGTGGCGCGCGCGGCGGGCGTTCATTTTTTCACCAACCTGGCGACGGAGGCGACACTCACCAACCGCGACGCGAATCTTGCGATTTTGATCCTGGAGAATCTGATTCAGAACGCGTTTCAGGCGACGCCGGAAGGAAAGGCGGTGCATCTGGTGGTGGCGCGCGCCGGGGGCAGGGTGCTTTGCGAGGTGCGGGACGAGGGGCCGGGCATTCCGGCGGAGCAGCAGGAAGGGCTGTTCAAG
Organism: Verrucomicrobiia bacterium; assembly: GCA_035570675.1. Classification (GTDB taxonomy): domain Bacteria; phylum Verrucomicrobiota; class Verrucomicrobiia; order Limisphaerales; family Pedosphaeraceae; genus DATMLG01. The sequence goes on from DATMLG010000060.1 coordinate 7,079, forward strand.
CCGTGTCGTTCCAAAAAGGAGGGGGGCAGCGGCATTGGCCTGGCAATCAGCCGGCAACTGGCGACACAAATCAGCGCGACGCTGGAATTGAAGAGCACTTCGCCAAGGGGCTGCGTGTTCCGGCTGTCGTTGTCGCGGGTGGTTGCGGCGGAAGGTCATTTGGATCCGGGCAGGGCGATTTCGAACTAAAGTTTTTTACCCATGACGACGACACGAAGGATTTGCGCAGCCTGGCTTGCCGTCTGGCTGGGGGCGGGCGGAATTGTTTTCGCGCAACACTGGTATTGGGCGAACCCGACGCCGCACGGAAACAATGTCGTGGGAATGACAGACTTCGATGGTTACAGCATTCAGGTGGCCGATCTTGGGCAGCTTTATACGAGCCAGGATCTGCAAAACTGGACGCCCAGCGTGACGGGCACCACGAATGCCCTGCAGGCGATCACGGTGTTCCGGAACCGGGTGATTGTCACCGGGGAAAGCGGGACGGTGCTCTATTCCGACGACGGGGTGGATTACACGTACACCAACCTGGCAACGCCGGACTGGCTGGTGGCGGTGGCGGCATCGGACAATCTGGCGGTGGCAGTGGGGGACGAGGCGGCCATTTATACGAGCATGGATGGCGCGAACTGGATGCGGCAGGCGACGCCGCCAGGCGTCGGCGGAAACTGGTTGCAGGGCGTGGGCTACGGCAACGGCATGTTTGTGGCCGTGGGGGAAGGCGGATATATCGCCACGAGCACGAACGGGACGAACTGGCTGCAACGGACGGTGGCGGGATTCAGCACGGACCTGAATTACGCGGGCTGGCTGGACACGCCCGGGTCCGGGGGCAGTTTTCCGACGCCATGCTTTGTGGCGTTGAGCGACACGAACAACGCGTCGATGACTTCAAGCGTGCTTATCAGCACGAACAACGGAGCGAGCTGGTATGCGGCGGCGAATTTCACCGGATCCAACTCGTTGTATGGCGCGGCGGCCAACACGGATTCGTGGTTGCTGGCGGGCGAGGATCAGTTGAACACGGCCAGGCAGTTCGGGAACCAGTTGATATGGCCTTCGCAGATCGGCCCTCTGGATGCGCCGTCCTGGCCGTATTATTGCAATTTATGGGACACGACTGTGACGAACGAATACCTGGCGTCCGGCGACGCGGGCATGACGGTCAGCGGCGCCGAGACCAACGGGGTTTATGCCTGGACTCCGCTCGATAATTCGATCCGAAGCTGGATCTGGCAGATGACGACCAACGCGGGGCTTTACATCGCGGTGGGTGACGACGCGACGATTCTGACGAGCGACGACGGAATGACCTGGACGCCCGAGGCGATTCCATACACGAACACGGTGTCGCCCACGAACACGGTGTTCTTCGGCGTGGGCGGTAACACCAACATGCTGATCGCGGTGGGCAACGGCGGGACGACCGTGCTGAGCTCGAACACCCTCGTCACGGTGGTGACGACGAATGCGGACGGGAGTCTCTCAACCAACACGGTCAGCAGCATCGGCATTCTGTGGAATCCGGTTCCTCCGACGACGACGAATGATTTGCATGGCGTAGCATTTTTCAACAACAACTATTTCATCTCGGGCGGGAACGGCACCATCCTCAGCAGCCCAAACGGCCAGGGCTGGACGAAACAGACAGCACCGACGACCGCGTATCTGTCCAGCATGGCGGCTTTTCCAGGAGGGATGGTGGCCGTGGGCGACATGGGAACGACCCTGAGCAGCCCGAACGGCACGACGTGGACGGCGCGGTCGTCAGGGGTCGGGACGAACTGGATTTTCCGCGTGCGTTATCTGGGCGGCACGCTGATTGCCGTGGGCGAGAACGGGACGCTTTTGATCAGCACCAACGGAACCGCCTGGACAAAGCAGGCCAGCGGCACGACGCAATGGCTCAATGATGTCACGATGGTGTCGAACACCTATTATATCGTCGGCAATTCCGGGACGGTCCTGGCCAGCACTGATACCATGACATGGACGAACGTGCCCATCATCACCGGAAAATCATTGTATGGAGCGGCAACGCAGGGCGGGCAACTGGTGGTGGGAGGAATCGAAGGGGTGATTTTGCAGAGCCAGATCGTGCCGGCGCTGACGCCGGTGAGTTTTCTGGATGTCGGGCGGACGCCGAACGCAATAGCGTTCCTGGTGACCAACGCGGTGGTGGACCAGCAGTTCACGCTGGATTCCTCCACCAACCTCGTTGATTGGACGACAGGACCGTTGTTCAACATCACGGACGGTTCGCTGCTGTTTTACGAGACGCTGCCGACGAACGCGCCGCCGAACCAATACTACCGGACGACGCTCGTGCTGCCGCAGTGAGACGCGGCGCGCTGTTGCGCTTGACCGGGGTGGCGCGGACGGGAACGATTGGCTAATGATTTCTCGGCTGATTCGATTCACCGCCGTGCTGGTTTTGGTTTTGTTGGCGGGCGGTTGCGCCGCTCCAAGGCCGGGCGCGTTGGCGCCGCGAAGAGGCGATGAAATCGTGGTGGCGGGGCAGTTTGTGCATACGGGCACGCCGGTGGTGTTGTGGATGGATCCGGGCGGTTATGACGCCTACCGGGTGGAACGGCGGTTCAGCGCATTCGACAAATCGGACTTTGCGGAGTCGCAGAAGGAAGTGAAGGAGTTGACGCGGCCGAACCGTTACACGCTGCGGCAGGAGGGGTTGACGCCGGCGCAACTGGAAAAGGTGCGCGGCGGCGGCTGGGACCTGGCGATGCTGCAACAGGTGGTGGACGAGTTCGTGATTCATTATGACGCGTGCGGCACGAGCCGGCAGTGTTTCAATATTTTGCAGGACCACCGGGACTTGAGCGTGCATTTCCTGCTGGACGTGGACGGCACGATTTACCAGACGCTGGACCTGAAGGAACGGGCGCTGCACGCGAGCGGGGCGAACACGCGGTCCGTGGGCGTGGAAATCGCGAACCTGGGCGCGTATGCCGTGGACGGGAAAAATCCGTTCGACGAATGGTATCAACGCACGAACGGCCAGACGCGGCTGACGATTCCCAAGCGGTTTGGCAACGGCGGGGTGCGGACGCCGGGATTTGCGGGTCAACCGGCGCGCGCGGAAGCGGTCCGGGGAAAAATCCACGACCAGGAACTAATTCAATACGATTTCACGCCACAACAATACGCGGCCTTGGCGAAGCTGACGGCGACGCTTTGCACGGTGCTGCCGCGGATTGAATGCAAGTATCCGACGGACGCATCGGGCAAGCTGGTGGCGGGGAAATTACCGGACGATGAGCTGGCGAATTACCATGGCGTACTGGGGCATTATCATCTGACGACGCTGAAGGTGGATCCGGGCCCGGCGTTTGACTGGGATTATGTAATTGGCA
>DATMLG010000061.1:0-3602 GCA_035570675.1 Verrucomicrobiia bacterium
ATGTGCCCGTCCGTGGTACCCATATAGAGGATGCTGGGGTGACGTGGATCGCGCGCCAGCGCGCGAACATCGCCGCCTGTCAACCCCACCGACCGCCAGACCTGCGCCGACGCGCCGGAAGCCGCGAAAAACGCAAGCACCACGAACACACCAATAGAAATGTTTATAGTCAGTGAGGAACGGGTGTTCATACGTTTGCGTCTCGAATTTCGTTGCCGAACTTCGTTGCGATGAACCGGGGCGATTCACCATCAAGAACGAAGTTTCTTCAGTCGTCCCGGCGAGCTGCTTTGAGTCAGCCGAAATGCCACTAACTCAAGGCGGTGCAGCTCACCGGCTGCCTAGGTTCAACCAAATACCACAATTAATAGGATGCGCCATCTGGCACAAAGATGATATCCATGCGCCGATTCTCGTCTCCCGTGCCCTCGGTCCCGGCCGCGGTCCGCACTTCAACCCGAGAAGCATCCACGCCCTTCTCGTCGCCCAGATATTTCTTTCCGGCATCTCCGCGACGAGTCGCCAAATCGCCGGCTCGCGGTTCCTTCGGGTCGGCATAGCCGATCAGCACGACTTTCGACTTCGGGTCGCTTTGCAAACGCACGGCAACGTCATCCAGGTTGCGCTTGCACACATTGTCGGCCCGCGCGCTGCTCAAGGTGAAATTGCACGCGCTGACTGTACTCGCTTGCGGCGCGGGAGGCGGAGCCTGCACCGTCACATTCGCCGAGCAGTCACACGCCGCGTGCGTCACCGTTTCCGCCCGGCCGGTCACCACGTAATTGCCCGGCTGCAGTCCGGAAGTATCCAGCTGCACCGTGGATCCATCGCCCACAATCTGTCCGCCGTTAGTCTGCCAGGCATAGGTCAGCGCCGAACCCGAAGGATCGTTCACGCTGGCGGTAATCGTGGCGCGCTCACCGGCCAAGACCGTCGCCGGATTCGCCGTGCAACTCATCGTCGGCGCCGCCGGCTTCGGCCGCACCGTCACGTTCGCCGAGCAGCTCGCATTATTCCCTGCGCCATTTTCGACTCGCGCGGTCAGCACGTAACCGCCGGGTCCCACGCCCGAGGAATCCCACCGCACAAACTGCCCCACGCCGCTGATTTTTCCGCCCGTCGTGGTCCACACATAGGTCAGCGGACGCCCGTTCAAATCCGTGGCCGTTGCTGTAGCCACCACCGCTTCGTTCGATCCTTCCAGCACCGAGGATTTATCCACCGCGCAGGATGACGTAATGCTATCCGGCGGCAACGGCTTTTCCGGCCAGAACGCCGTGCCTACCTTAATTACAAAACCGTTGCGGTCCCGGTGGCCCGTCAGATCGAGCGAATAACGGTAGCACAAATCGAGCGCCACCCACTTCCACGCGTACAGCCGAATACCGGTAATGCTGTCCACCGGATCGCGCGGCCCCGCCGTGGTGTTCTTGATGCCGCCGCCGACGAAAATTGTGCTGTTGTATTCAGTGATGATCTGGAATCGCTTGTCCGGGAAAATCAGCATGCCCGCGCCGATCTGCATCTGATCCGCCAGGTTCAATACCGCCGTTCCAGGCGTCCCCCCAAATCCGACCGTCACGTTGTTGAACGTGGAATCCCGCGTGAAACGATAGGCCCAATTCGCGGTCGCCGTGATGCTGTGATGAAAAATTGTTTTGCTCGCTTCCACTCCGATTCCGTAATTGAATTTTCCGTATTGCACCTGATTCGAAATCAAGCTGTTGAAACCGGTTACCGTTGGCAGATAGAAGTCGTTCCGAATTGAGAGGCTCAGCGGTTTTCCGCGGCGCTCCGACAGCAAGCCAATCTTGAATCCCAGGTCGATTTCCCCGACCCCGGTTCCGGTGTGCGAAGCAAACGGCACGTTCTCAACATACCCGGGCCGGAAACCGGTGGACGGAATCACCGAAGGGTAAATCGTATTGCCGAATTGGGGGTTGTTCAATTCGTTGGCGGCCGAGAGGCTCAACTGGCTGGGCGCGCCCACGTGGATATGATCTTGCGCATCAATGTTAAAAAACACGGAAAACCATCGGGTCACGCCGTAGCCAAATGCCGGAATCAATTGCAGCGAAGTAATTTGCCCGGGCATGTTCGAAAATTTGTTCAGCCCGATGCCCAGATTGAATCCGTGCTTCGGCAGCGTCTCACCCGTTTCCAGAGTGAACAATCCGGGATTCCCGTCCAGCGCCGGCATCGGGGTGAAAGCGGGAGACTCATTCCCCGAGGAATCTCCACCGGACGCGGCTGCCAGCGCCGCGTTCACCGGGGCTCGCGACAGAGCCGGAGTCGGCGTCGCGTCGTTGGTCGAATTGTTGGTCGCGTCTTTGACGGCACCAGGGGCCGCTGCCGACGTCGTGGGTGTCGCGGGTGGGGTATTCGCAACCGCCGGATCTGCAACCGCCGCTGCCTTGGTAGCATCCGCGTTCGCTGCAGCGGCCTTCTTGTCGTCCGCTTTGGCCGTCGCCATGCCATTCGCCGCGCCCGCTGTCCATGCCCCGACAAAAAATAAAATGGCGGCACATCGTAGAAATCTCATCATTCCTCCACCCCTACTGCCCCACTCGTTTGGTTGAGTGCGTCGAAGCTTAGCCTGCCGGGAGTTCTCGAAGAATCGGGTATAACCCTGAGCGCTAATTCCCACCCAGGGTCCAATGCAATCGGGGCAACTGCTGAATCGACGAAGTCGGGCGGATTATAATTCAGCCCCGCCCTTTCCCGAACGGTTTTTTCCCCTATCTTCGCTCGGGCGGCTCCGGAGCCAGATGCTCCGATTCAGACCCCGGTTCGCCGGGTTAGGCGTCGCGTCGCCGGGTCAGTTCTGCTATATTGAGTGCAACAGTACCCGCTTTCGCGCTCCAGCCGAAAGCGCCAATTTCTTTGGAGGATGTTATGAACCGCTGGAGAGCTTTTCTGTGTGCCGCCGCAGTTGTCATTTTCTACGTCTCACCCGTTTTAGCCCAGGATCAGGACTCCACTCCGCAACCTTCGGTTGCCCCGGCGTATGCTGTCGCCGCCGGAACCCGAATCATGGTCGCGCTGGTCACGCCCATCTCGACCAAAGTGGACAAATCCGGAAAACGCATTCGCGTCCGCACTCTGCAACCCATCGTCTCCGAAGACGGCACCGTGCTTCCCGCCGGAGCTGAGATTCGCGGGCATCTCGATAAAGTCCAGTCCGCCGGAAAAACCGGTCGCGCTCATCTTTGGATCACGTTTGACGACATTCACACCCGCGCCGGCTGGACTCCGCTGGTGGCTGGAGTCATCGACGCTCCGGGCGTTCACTCCATCCACGTCCTGTTCGACCGCGAAGGCGAAATCGAAGCCCCCGCCAGCAACCATCAGCAGGAAGCTCTGGCTATGGCCATGGCGGCCCTCGCTGGCGCGGAGCCCGGCATCGCCAACAACAATAAACAAGACGCCGCCAAGGGTGCCGCAACCGGCGCGGCGGAAGCCTTCATGGCCACCTCCGGAATCGGCCAGGATCTGACCCTGGAACAAAATCTGAAGCTCGAAATTGTTCTGCAGCGTCCGTTGTATTTCGGCAAGGCCTAAGCGAAAATTCGTGGCAGGAGGAATTGCTCCCGTGTCCAACC
>DATMLG010000062.1:0-3282 GCA_035570675.1 Verrucomicrobiia bacterium
GTTGCCCACAGCCTCCGGATTGATGTGTTCGTAGCTGCGCGCGACGCGGTCGATCGCGTGCACATGCATGCCGCCCTTGTGCGCGAAGGCGGTCTGGCCTACCCACGGTTCACGGGGATCGTGGCGCACATTGGCGATTTCATCCACGAACTCGGAAAGCTCCTTCAACTTGGGCATCGATTTTGCAGGCGCGCCAAGTTTCTTCAACTTGAACTGGATCAAGGGAATGACGCTCGTGAGATTGCAATTGCCCGTCCGCTCGCCGTAGCCGTTGATGGTTCCCTGCACCTGGGTGGCGCCGGCTTCGATGCCCGCGATGGCATTCGCCACGCCCAGGCCACAATCATTGTGCGTATGGACGCCGACGCGCGCATTTAATTTCCCCACGGCCAGCTTCGTGATGCGCGCTATCTCGGCGGGCAGACAGCCGCCGTTGGTGTCGCACAGCGCCACGCATTCCGCGCCCGCTTTTTCCGCCGCCTGCCACGTGGCCAGCGCATATTCAGGGTTGTCCTTGAATCCGTCGAAGCTATGTTCGGCATCGTAGATGACCGTCTTGCCGTGGTCCTTCAAAAAACGGATGGTGTCGCCAATCATCGCCAGATTTTCATCCGGCTTGGCGCGCAACACCTCGAGCACATGCAGCAGCCAGGTCTTGCCGACGATGGTGACGACCGGCGTTTCCGCCTCGAGAATCTGGCGCATCAATTCGTCCTTTTCGACGGCGACGCCCTTGCGCCGCGTCATGCTGAAGGCCGCGATGCGGGCATGCCGCCATTTGCGCGCGGCGGCCTGGCGGAAGAATTCGAGGTCCTTGGGATTGGAGCCCGGCCAGCCGCCTTCGATGTAATGAATCCCAAAGGCATCCAGGCGCTCGGCGATGCGGAGCTTGTCCGCCACCGACAGATTGATGCCCTCGCCCTGCGTGCCGTCACGCAGGGTCGTGTCGTAGATTTCAACTTCGGGTTTCATAACGTCCCGCCTCGGCGGGAACATGTATGTTCGCCCAAAATCGCCTTTTTGCAAAGCAGATTGTTTCGCGCCGGAGCCGTTGGAGAAGCGGAAACACCAAATAATGGGCTGGCCAAATGGCCGGCCCCGGCCCACAATTTCATCAACTCGGATACCTGTTCCACGAAAGACGCATAATCAACATGAGCGATCCCGAACCACCCCAAAAACCCCGTGGTTGTTTTTTCTATGGCTGCGTCACCTGTCTTGCCTTGTTTCTCCTTGCAGGCGTTATCCTCCTGCTCGGAGGCTGGTATATGATCCGCTGGACGAACGCGATGCTGGCCGAATACACCGATACCGTCCCGATGGCGCTGCCCAAGGTGGACATGCCTCCCGAGGAACTGGCCACGCTCAAGGCGCGCGTCGCCGATTTCAAGCACGCGCTGGACGCCCATGCAAAAACGTCGCCGCTCGTCCTGACGGCCCGGGAAATCAACGCCCTGATGGAGGACTCTCCACAGGTCAAGCAGATGAACTTGAACGACAAATTTTACGTGTACCTGGAGGGCGATCACATCAAGGGACAAATCAGCCTGCCGCTGGATCAACTCCCGAAGATCCCATTTGTTCATACCGCCGGGCGTTACTTGAACGGAACCGGAGAGATGACGGCAGAGGTCACGAACGCCGAACTGTCGGTGACCATTATTTCCCTGGAAGCGAGGGGCAAACCACTTCCTGCAAAATTCATGGGCCCGCTGCAACAGCAGAACCTCGCGGATCAGGTGAACCAGAATCCTACCAATGTGACGTTGATGAGCCGGCTTGAAAGCGTTGAGATCAAGGACAGCACGGTCATCATCAAGGCAAAGCCGAATTAATTGCCCGCAGATTTTACGGGGATTGGAGACGGTAAAACTGCGCGGTGTTGGTATTGACCGACAAGGTCACCGACCAGGGAAAAGTTGAAGAAGCCAATACGTTCGTCGCCGGAGACCAGACGGCGCCCGGGTTCAGGTTCGGGGCACTCGTCAGCCGGCAATAAGCGGCGTCCGGAGAGCCTGTCAATACGACGGTGCCGGAACTGCCGACGCCCACGGCCAGCATGGGCTGCGCTCCCACTCCCGCTTTCCAAGGCAGACCGCCAGATTCGTATGCGCCCAGGTCCGGCGCCGGGCCGACGTAACCATCCGTGAATCCGGGAATGACCACTCCCGCGTTGATGGCGGGCGCATTGCTCACCAGGCAGAAATCTTCGTTCGTCCAATTTACGAGTTGCGTTTGCGGCGAATTTCCGAGGTAGAGATTGTTTGATGACGCATATTGATCCACGTCATTTGTCCAGAAGGCCGGGTTTGGGTTGCTGTCCGGCCATGAATCGTACGTATTGGCGCCGACGTTCGCACAGTTGAACAGGGTGTTGTTGTAGATCCGATGGCCGACGGCCGGCGCGTTGATGCGGACGCCGGCATCGCCGCCGGTGTTCCAGCAAACATTATGGTCAACGATGAAGTTGGCGTCGTAGTTGTCCAGGTAGATGCCCAAGGTGAGCGGGGTGTTGGTGGACTGGCTGTCGTGAACCCAATTGTAGGCGATGCGAGTGTCCGCGCCGTTGGCCGCCTGGGCGTCGGTTCCCCAGACATAGATCGGGCCAAGATCCTTGCAGAGCAGGCCGGGCCGGGAAAGGTCGTTGAAGCGGATGTCCGAACCGGCGCCCTCGGGCCGGAGAACGTCGCGCCCGGTGGTGTGCGCGGTGTTGAAGGTGAGGACATCGCCACTCCCGTGCAAGGCGATGCAGCACGCGTAGGAGCCGGAGTAGTCCGTGTTGTAAATCAGGTTTCGGGTGAGGAGATTGCTGTTGCCGGTGCTGTAAATGCCGGACCCGGCGGTGTTGGCCAAGGTGCATGCGCTGACGACATTGTTGTTTCCTTCAAGCATCACCCCGCCGCCCTGTTCGACGCCGCCGTTTTCATAATAACCCTGAGTGAGAATCAGGTAGTGGCTGAGGTATTGCGCCTGGCAATTGGCGAGCACGCCTCCGGTGCCATTGAGCCTGACCGCTCCCGCCCAAATATTAAGGTTGCTCACGGTGATGTAATTCATGCCATTGACGTCCACGCACCAGTTGCGATTTTTCATTTCCACTGCGTGCGTGGTGGGATTGCCGCCGCCGGAAATTTGCAGATAAAGCGTGTTGCCGCCCGAGTTGGTCTGCAAATACCACTCATTGTCGGTGTCCAGCAGGTTCAACTGGCCGAACAGAAAGCCGGCTCCGCTCCCGGTAAACCACCAGTTGGGCGTTTCCGTCGTGGCATCCATGGTGATGGT
>DATMLG010000063.1:0-3921 GCA_035570675.1 Verrucomicrobiia bacterium
CACCCGCAAAAATGTTGCTGTGCGATTTTCACATTCACACAAATTATTCGGACGGCAAGCTGGCCGTGCCGGAGGTGGTGGATTTCTATGGGCGGCTGGGGTTTGACGCCATTTGCATCACCGACCATCTGGCGGATCCGCGGCGGTTGATAGGCAAGCTGGCGCGGCTCACCAACATGACCATCAACGAAAGCCAGTTGGACGAATATTTTGATGTCATTGAGCGCGAACGCCGCCGTGCCTGGCGCAAATACCAGATGATTGTGATGACGGGCATCGAGTTCAACAAGGACGGCTACACCAAGAAATCATCCGCGCATTTGCTGGGCATCGGGCTGAAGGCGCCGATCCCGTCCGCGCTGGATTTGCCGGAGACGATTGCGCAGATACACGCACAGGGCGGGCTGGCGGTGGCGTCGCATCCGCACATCATGAAAAGCGAGTGGGGCAAGAACACGCTTTATCTCTGGGAAAACCACGAAAAATTCGCGCCGCTGATTGACGCGTGGGAAATTGCCAACCGCAACAACATCTTTGATTGCGTCGGCATGAAGCGGCTGCCGTTCCTGGCGAACAGCGATTTTCACAAGCCCAAGCACATTTACTCGTGGAAGACGCTGTTGTTTTGCGAAAAAAACGAGGATGCCATCAAGGAATGCATTCGCAAGAACGAACACGTGTCCATCACCCTTTATCGCGACCACAACCGTCTCGCGACCCACGCCGAAACCCGGAATAAAGATGCGGAGGTTGCCGAGGCGCTGCAACTGCCGGGGGTTCCTTTGAAGGCCGCGCGAATCCGGTGACGGGTTGAATCCGGAGACGGGTTTACTGTGTGGCCAGCCCGACCTTGGTGATGTCAAGCTGCTGCAGGATATCGAGGACGTTGACCATGCCCTGATAGGCCACTTCGTCGGAACCCTTGACCACCACGGCCATGTTCTCCGGATCCGCCGCCTTCAATTGCGACAATTCCGCCTTCAAATTCGCCGTGGTGTAGGGCACATCATTCAAGAACGCCTGTCCGGTGTCATCAACGACAATCCGGTTGATCTTCGGCTTGGGCAAGTCGGTCTGAGGCGGCGGTTTGCCGGACGGCAGGGTCATCTCAAGGTTGTTCACCAACTGCGGCGTCGTGATGATGAAGATGACCAGCAACACAAACACGAGATCCAGCAGCGGTGTGATGTTCAACTCGCTCATGGTGCTGTGGCCGCGCTTGCTCGTCTTCTTCATGTTCAGGGCATGATCGGCTCCGCTTCCTCCGTCACGTCAAAGCGCACCAGAACGTGCGATGGAAAATTCTTGGGCGGCGGCAAGTCCAGGCTCTTGGTGGCTGCCAGCGCCGCCTTCACGGAATCATCCCACCGCTGGTTTCCGGAACCCTTTTTCCACACGGGGCTGCTTAACTGGCCGTCCTTGTCCACTTGAATATCTACTTCCGCGACATACCCTCTGTCCTGCAGATCCTCCGGCCGATTCCATTTTGCTTTCAAAGACGACTCAATCTGTCCCTTGTAAACGGTGTTCGCATCAGCCGTTTCCACGTCCCGTCCTCCTCCAAAGCTGAAGGATGGCATTTCCACCGCTGGCGGTGCGGACACGGGCGGCGCCACTGTGGTCGTGATGGGCGGCGGGGCCGAATCCTTCGGGGCCGACATTTTTGGGGTAACGGCGAGTTTGGGTATGTCCTTCGGCACGTCTTCCTTGGGCTTCTCCTGCTCCTTCGGTTTCTCGGGCGGCTTTTCCTTTACCATCGAAACCGCGAGTTTTTTCAGTTGCTTGCCCAGCACGCCTTCCCTTGCCGCAAAATAAACGAGGGCCACCACAATCAGCCCGTGGAAGACCACCGAGATGATCAGGTTGATCTTCGAGGAATTGCGCGGTTTTCTCGCCTGGGTTCTGGGCACCATAAATTTACTTGGTTCCCGGTTCGGTCGCCAGTTCCACTTTCACCACGTTCGCGGATTGGCAGGCATCCAGCACCGCGCGGATCCGGCCATATTTCGTCTTGCTGTCTCCGCGAATAATGACGCCCAAGTCCGGGTTATCGACGCGCAGACTCGCCAGGGTTGACTGCACGTTGGCCAATTCCACGACCGCCTTTTGCATCCAAATGGTTCCGTTGGCGTCAATCGTGATGTAATACGCGTCCTTGGGCGGATCCTTCTCGTGCTTTGAGGCTTTGGGCAGGTTCGGTTCCATGTCGTTCACGATGGGCGTCGTGGTGATAATGAATATCACCAGCAGCACAAACGCGAGGTCGAGCAACGGGGTGATGTTCAACTCCGTCAGCGTGTGGTGAGCTGTATGGGAGCACTTCTTCATGCCAGCTCGGGTTCAGACACTGTTTGTTCGTAGGCACCCTGCCGTTCCCGGCTCATGGCCGCTGCGATCTCCTCCGCCAACGGCCGGCTGTCCACATACTCGTGTTCGATCTGGTTGGCGTAACGGCTCACAAAACCGTCCAGTTCCTGCGTGATGGCCCGTACCGTCGTGACCATGAAGTTATACCCGAACATGGCCGGGATCGCGACCAGCAGCCCCACCACCGTCGCAATCAATGCCGCCGCCACGCCGGGCGCCATCGCCGTCAAGCTTGCCGAATGCGCCTGGGCAATGCCCGCAAAGGTGGACATCACGCCCCAGACCGTGCCCAGCAGCCCGATGAACGGTCCCCCGGCCACCGCCGTCGAAAGCACAATCATCCCCTTTTCCAAGGCCATGGCCTCCGCCGAGGCCGCCTCTTCCATGACCACCTTGACCGCCTCGTACGAGGCCGGACTGATGTACAGCTTGCCTTTGACCTTCACCGGATGGTTCTTCAACTGATATTCCACCTCGTCGGCACCGCGGATATAAAGTTGATAGGCTGGCGCCCCTTCGTAGGCTTCACCCTTGCGCTTGATGTCCAGCGGGTCGCGCGTTTCGTTGTAGGCGGTGAAAAATTTCCTGGCCCACTTCCGCGCGATGTACAATTGCCGCGCCTTGGTGATGATGATGGTCCAGCTGAACAGGGAGAGCAGCAGCAACACGCAAATGGTCGCCTTTCCCTCCGTGGTCGCATTTTGGATTGCAAACCAGAACGCATTGCCTTGCGGCGCGCCGCCTTCAGCCAGCAGGGGAATCAGGTGCATCGATGGCATAATATATTTAAGTCAAAGGGCTTATGTTAAATCGTCCGAAATCCGCGTCGCTTCACACGACAGAGCATGTCGCCTGACAATATAATATTCCCCCTACTCCGTTGGAAGTCTCGGAGTGTTACAATTGGGTCACAGATGATTTACAATCTGGTTACGGGTGCGCAGATGACCGGGAAGGAAGGAGTGCAGTCTGCCCGCTGAAGACGCGAAGTGCGGGAGGCATGAATTCCAGCAATTCTCGGATTGCCATGCCCGGGAGCGGACAAGCGGCCGCTCGGGCGAACCGGAGACGATTAGGAATCGGTGGGGACAGGCGGAATTTTGAGCACGCCGTCCGCGCCCAGGCGGAAAGTCTGCAACATTCTGGCAAGCACCGACTTTACGGAGTCAAAATGATCCGAATTGCTCGTCGCGGCGAATTTCAGAATGCCGGCGCTGGACGAGACAAACAACACGCGTTTGCATTGAATAAAACCGCCGGAGGTCTTCCACTGAACATCAAAGCCCGGGCCTTTGCCGCCGGCAGTCGAAGCTGAGAACTCCTGGGTGATTTTTGCGCCGAAATAGTCTCGCAACACCCAGGCCCGGCAGGTATCGGCGCTAAATGGCGGGGCGTCGAACGAAAGCGGCGGGAGCACAGCGAAGGTAATGGAACTGTTGCCCTCTGCATTGGCGAGCGTGAAGGTTCCTGACGACGGGTCGCCACGGAGAAAATAGCCATCCGGGACGAGAAAGGCAAACTTGTCCTTGCCGGCGGTAATCATGGCCGTATAGC
>DATMLG010000064.1:0-4100 GCA_035570675.1 Verrucomicrobiia bacterium
CCCCGCGGGCATCCTTGGGGGAGGCCACGACGGCGATTGACAAGATTCAGAAAGGCCTGGGAATGCCCTTGTCCATGCTGGCTTCATTTCAGGGCACGGCGCAGGCATTTCAGACCTCGTTGACGAACGAGCCGCTGCTGATCCTGGCCGCGTTGGTGACGGTTTATATTGTGCTGGGGGTGCTCTATGAAAGTTACATCCATCCCATCACCATCCTGTCAACGCTGCCCTCCGCCGGGGTGGGTGCGCTGCTGGCTTTGTTGATTTGCGGGTCGGAATTGGACGTGGTCGGGATCATCGGCATCATCCTGCTCATCGGGATCGTGAAAAAGAACGGCATCATGATGGTGGATTTTGCGCTGGAGGGTGAACGCAAACACGGCAAGAAACCGGAGGATGCCATATATGAGGCGTGCCTGTTGCGCTTCCGTCCGATCATGATGACCACGATGACCGCTCTGCTGGGAGGATTGCCGCTGGCGTTGGGAACCGGCACGGGCTCGGAACTGCGGCGGCCGCTGGGCATAACCATCGTCGGCGGACTGCTCGTCAGCCAGGTGCTCACCTTGTACACCACGCCGGTCATCTATTTGTTCATGGATCGATTTTCCCGAAAACCAAAAGAGTCGCCCGTTGCCGAGGAGAGCGTGAACGCAGCACCCGCGGAAATATGAGCCTTTCCTCGCCCTTTATTCAACGCCCGGTGGCCACGACGCTGCTGACCGCGGCGATCGCCCTCGCTGGCGGCGTTGCGTTCATACTGCTCCCGGTGTCACCGCTGCCACAAATTGATTTTCCAACCATTTCCGTGTCAGCCAGCCTGCCCGGAGGGAGTCCTGAGATCATGGCTTCCTCGGTCGCGACCCCGCTGGAACGGCAATTCGGGCGGATTTCCAGCGTGACCGAGATGACCTCGTCGAGCTCCCTGGGTTCGACCAGCATCACGATCCAGTTTGACTTGAACCGGAACATAGACGGCGCGGCCCGGGACGTCCAGGCGGCCATCAATGCCGCCCGCGAATATCTGCCCTCCAATCTGCCGAGCAATCCGACCTGGCGGAAGGTCAATCCGGCCGATGCGCCCATCATGATCGTGGCCCTGACTTCATCCATCTATGATCGGGGCGCTCTTTATGACGCCGCCTCGACCATTCTCATGCAGCGGCTTTCGCAGATTCCGGGCGTGGGCCAGGTGGTGGTGGGCGGCGGGGCGCTGCCGGGAGTGCGGGTTGAGGTGAACCCCACCCAATTGAACGGCATGGGACTCGGTCTGCTGGATGTCGCGAACGTGTTGAGCAATCAGAACGCGAATCTCGCCAAGGGGCAATTCTCCGACGACCATACCACCGCGGACATCACGGTGAACGATCAGTTGCTCAAGGCGGTGGATTACCGGCCATTGATCATCGGCTATCACAATGGTGACGCGGTCAAGCTGGCCGACGTGGCCGATGTGCAGGACTCGGTCGAGAACCTGCGCGCCGGCGGCTATGCCAACGGCAAGCCGAGTGTGCTCGTGATCATTTTCAAGCAACCGCAGGCAAACATTATTGATACCGTTGACCACGTCCGCCAGGAATTGCCTTCGCTGAAGGCTTCCATTCCGTCGGGAATCGACTTTACCGTCACGCTGGATCGGACCACAACGATACGCGCTTCGGTGAGTGACGTGGAACGAACCCTGCTGATCTCGGTCGGGCTGGTGATCCTGGTGGTGTTTCTTTTCCTCCGCAATGGAAGTGCGACCTTGATCCCGAGCGTGGCGGTTCCGGTGTCGTTGATCGGCACCTTCGGCATCATGTATTTGTGCAATTACAGCCTCGACAACCTTTCTCTGATGGCCCTGACGATCTCGACGGGTTTTGTTGTGGATGACGCCATCGTGGTGGTTGAGAACATCACCCGTCATCTGGAGAAGGGCCTGAGCCCGATGGAAGCGGCCTTCCGCGGCGCGAGGGAGATTGGTTTCACCGTCATGTCCATAAGCATTTCGCTGGTGGCCGTGTTCATTCCCATACTGCTCATGGGCGGCATCATCGGCCGTTTGTTTCGAGAGTTTGCGGTCACACTGTCGGTGGCGATTTTTGTTTCGCTGGTTGTTTCCCTGACCACGACGCCCATGATGTGTTCCCGGCTCTTGAAACATCACCGGGAGGAGGATCAAGGGAGGTTTTATCGCGCCACCGGGAAGGTGCTGGATCGGATGCTGAACCTTTACGAGCGCAGTCTGACCCGGGTTCTCCGGCACCCCGCGCTGACTTTGATGGTTCTGATCATCACGATCGGCGTCAATGTCCTGCTTTTTTTCCTCGTGCCCACAAGTCTCTTTCCGCAGCAGGATACCGGGATCATTTCAGGCTCCATTCAAGGCTCGCAGGACACTTCGTACCAGGCGATGCAGGCAAAGCTCCTGCAGTATGTCAACATCGTCAAGGCGGATCCCGCGGTGGCCTCGGTCACGGCCTTTACGGGCGGCGGTACCGCGACGGACACCGGCAATCTGTACATCTCCCTGAAACCGCTGAACCAGCGCAAAATCAGCGTGTACGACGTCATCAACCGCCTGCGCCCAAAAATGGCGAGGGTCCCCGGAGCCAATGGCTTTCTCCAGGCCGGACAAGATTTGCGCATCGGCGGCCGGCAGGGCAATGCGCAGTTTCAATATACAATCACGAGCGACAACCTGCAGGATCTGGTGAAATGGGCGCCGATCTTGCTGGCGAAAATGAAAACCCTGCCCGGCCTGACTGACGTGAACAGCGACCAGCGAAACCACGGGCTGGAGGCGTCCCTGGCCTACGACCGTCCCACCGCCTCAAGGCTGGGAATCACGCCTGCGACGATCGACTCCACCCTGTATCACGCCTTCGGACAATCGCAGGTTTCGACGATGTACACGCCGCTGAACCAGTATCATGTCGTCATGGAAGTTGCGCCCAAGTACTGGCAGAACCCGGAAAGCTTGAACAACATTTACCTCGCCACAACCAACGGCGGGCAGGTGCCCTTGAGTGCTGTCACTCATCGCCAGACCGTCACCACTTCGATCGCCGTGAATCACCAGGGCCAGTTTCCGGCGGTGACGCTGTCCTTCAACCTTGCGCCCGGCGTGGCCCTCAGCGACGCCGTCAAGGTCATCAACGCGATGGAGCAGAGCGCCGGAATGCCGTCCACGATACGTGGAAATTTCGCGGGAACGGCCCAGGCATATCAGGCGTCCCTGACCACCGAGCCGTTGCTGATCGTCACCGCGCTGCTGGCCGTCTATATTGTGCTGGGCATCCTTTACGAAAGCTTTGTTCACCCCATCACGATTCTCTCCACCCTGCCTTCCGCGGGCGTCGGCGCGGTTCTGGCCCTGATGATCACCCACACGGACTTGAGCGTGATTGCGTTGATCGGCATCATCCTGCTCATCGGCATCGTCAAGAAAAACGGCATCCTGATGATTGACTTTGCCCTGGCGGCGGAGCGCGAAGAGGGGAAAAGTTCACGGGATGCAATCTTCCAGGCCTGCCTGCTTCGTTTCCGGCCAATCCTGATGACCACCATGGCCGCCATGCTCGGGGCGATGCCGCTGGTTTTGGGCCGCGGCACCGGCTCAGAATTACGCCGTCCGCTGGGAATTGCCATCGTGGGTGGGCTGATGTTGAGCCAGGTGCTCACGCTTTATACTACCCCGGTGGTCTATCTTTACCTCGACCGCTTCAGCAATTGGTGGGCGCGCACACACAAGCGGGCGGAAAGGGCGGCACCTTCTCCAGGCGTGGGAGCAACCACCTGACGGAGATGACCATGAATGACCAAAATATACGTTCGAATGCCGGGGGCGCCTGGAAGCAAGCCAGGGTTCAATCCCGGCCGGTGATGGTTTTGGCGGCCGTGATGTTCATGGGTGGATGCAGTTTTGCGCCCAAATACGACACCCCTTCAGTGCAAACTCCCGGCGCCTTCAAAGAGACAAATGATTGGAAGATGGCGCAGCCCTCGGACGATGCGATTCGCGGCGACTGGTGGAAAATGTTTGGAGATTCGCAATTAAACACCTACGAAGACCAGGTATCCATCTCGAACCAGAATCTTGCCGCAGGTTGGGCAAA
>DATMLG010000065.1:0-5379 GCA_035570675.1 Verrucomicrobiia bacterium
GGTTCCACATCGAGTCTTCACCGGACGCCATCAACTGGACGCCCATCTGCACGAATCAGGTGATCGGCGGTTCGATTGATTTTGTAGATCCGAACGCGGCAGGCAGCGGCGCCGGATTCTATCGCGCGGTGCCGGAATTGAGCCCGCCAGTTCAGTAGAGTTTTGAACGATCTGGCCATTTGTTCTTTGAAATGGTGCATTTTGCCGCGGATGGCGTTATAAACCGGGCGGAATATGCCCGGTGTCATCCGCGATGAAGCAAAGAAGCTGGCCCGCACGCCTGGGCGCTGGCGGGAATTGTTTCATCCCCGGCGCTGGCGGCAGTTTTTCAGCGTGCTGTTTTTCAACGCCCGCACAGGCGGCTGGAAAACTGTCCCCGGCGCGGAACAATTTCAGCAGCGGCAATATGCGTCCTACGAAGAATATGTCCGGCATCAACAGTCGAAATTGCAATACCTGGACCTGACTGAGTATGACCGGAAGTACCGGCAGCTATTGGGCGGACGGTTGCAGAAAATCTCCGCAGTGAAAAAGGGCGCGAGCGTGCTGTGTCTGGGTGCGCGGCAGGGAACTGAGGTGGCGGCGTTTCAGGATTTGGGCTGTTTCGCGGTCGGGGTGGATTTGAATCCGGGCGCAAACAACCCGCTCGTGCTTTACGGCGATTTCCACAATCTTCAATTCGCGGCGCAGTCCGTTGACATTGTTTTCACGAACTCGCTGGATCACGCCTTCGATTTGAAAAAATTGACCGGGGAAATCACGCGCGTGCTCAAGCCCGGCGGGATGTTGATTGTGGAGGCCATTCGTGGCAGCGCGGAAAAGACCGCGCCGGACCATTACGCGAGCTTGTGGTGGAACGCGACCGAGGATCTGGTGATGGTGTTCGAACAAAACAGTTTCAAGGCGGTGCAGCGCGAATCGTTCTCCGAACCGTGGCCGGGAGTGCAGATTTGTTTCAAGCTCGAACCATGAACCATCCGATCACCACCGACCTTGGCGGCTCATCCGCCGAAGACGCTGTCCAGTATGACCTGTTTGATTTTCCAGATGAGCGCCATGGTGACGGCGAGCGGGAGCAAGACCAGGAAGAGCAACACCCACAAGCCTGCCTGCGCCAGGGACACGGAGTAATCGCTCAACATCTGAAGGACTTGCGGATGGTGGAGCAGGACGGCGAAGACGCCGCCGAAAACGAGGATGCCGAGGACGAGCAGGCGGTTGAGGATGGTGAAGTGCCGGGTTTCCTGACGGAGATTTTCATCCGGCAGCATCACGCTGAGGCGGTAGAGGACGAGATTGAGGTTAGCGAGAAACACCAAAGCCGAAACCGCCAGGACTTCCACGGTGATCGTGAAAAAAGCCTGCTGCGGCTGCTGGTTCCACCAGTAGAGGAACGGGCTCAGGCCGCAGTTGACGAGCGCGAGCAGTTTGGCGCGGTCCAGGGCATTGATCCAGACCCGTTCCTGCTTCTGAAAATGGCCGAGCTGCGAAAGACCGTACAGCAGCCAGCCGGTCGCGATGGCCGGTGGAATGATGTTGGCGACGGCGGGCCGGATGAGATTGAAGTGCTGGAAAATATCAGACTGGGCGACCTGCACGCAAATCACGAGCGCAACGGGCAAGCCCCAGAACAGCGCGGACAGCCCCCGCACCAGGCGCCCAAGCGAACGCAGCAGTTCGGCGTTGGGCGCGGTCTCGGTCGGGCGGGTTTCTGATGTCACATCGGTCACAAGTTTCTCGTGTTCATCCTCGTTCCAGCCCGCCCGGGCCCCGGGCGGCAAATCAAAACGTGAGGTAGGTATAATCCTTCAATCCCTTTTCGTAATCGTCGAGCAACCGCATCGCCTCGGACGGTTTCATGCGGTCGGACTTGATGGACTCGTCAATCTGCACCTTCATCAACCGCTTCAGCTCGTTCTCATCATACTGCACGGATGCCAGGGCCTGGGCGATGGTCGTGCCTTCGATGATTTCCTCGATGTAATAGCCCGTCGGTTCGTCAGGGTCGAGAAAAACGTGCACTTCGTTGACGCGGCCGAAAAGGTTGTGCAAATCGCCCATGATGTCCTGATAGGCGCCCATGAGAAAGATACCAAGATAATAAGGCTCGGGCTGGCCGCTGCCATTGAGATTGATGGGATGGAGCGGCAAAGTGTCGCGAACGTCGCGCAGGTCAATGAACTTGTTGATCTGCCCGTCGGAGTCACACGTGATGTCCACAAGCGTGGCCTCGCGGGTGGGCCGCTCATTGAGCTTGCCGAGCGGCATGATGGGAAACAACTGGCCGAGCGCCCAATGGTCCAGCAGCGATTGGAAGACGGAAAAGTTGCAAAGATACTGGTCGCAAAGAGTGTCCTCGAGCTTGCGAATTTCCTCGGGCACATAGGCCTGTCCGCGAAAACTCTGCACCGCCGCGAGGCTGATTTCCCAATAGAGGCTTTCAATCTTCGCCTTGTCCGGCAGGTCCAGCATCCCGAGGGTGAACATGTGATGCGCGTCGTCCTTGCGTTCCAGGGCGTCATGATAGGCCTCGAGCTTGTTGAGCTTCGTCATGTTCTTGCGGATGTCGAGCAACTCGCGCACGAGCGGATGCTCGGTTTCGCCGTAATGAAAGTTGTTGAGGGCGCGGATTTTTTCGATGGCCCCGAACACCTCGACGACGAGCATGCTGTGATGGGCCACGATGGCGCGGCCGCTTTCGCTGATGATGTTCGGGTGCGGAACCTTCTCCGCATTGCAGACGTCACCGATGTAATAGACGATGTCGTTGGTGTATTCCTGGAGGGTGTAATTGGTGGAGCTGTCGAACGCCGACCGGCTGCCGTCGTAATCCACGCCCAGTCCGCCGCCGACATCAATGTATTCGACGGCGAAACCCATCTTGAACAGTTTCGCGTAAAAGCGGGCCGCTTCCTGCACCGCCTTCTTGACGGTGAGAATGTCCGGCACCTGCGAGCCGATATGGAAGTGGAGCAGCTTGAAGCAATGGCCGAGGTTTTCCGCCTTCAACATTTCGGCGGCGTGCAGCAGTTCGGCGGTGCTCAGGCCGAACTTCGCATTTTCGCCGCCGCTCTCAGCCCATTTGCCGGCGCCCTTGCTGAGCAGGCGCGCACGGATGCCGATGATCGGCTCGACGCCAAGCTGCTTGGAGAGCGTGATGATGTGACGCAGTTCCTCCAGTTTTTCAACGACGAGAATGACCTTCTTGCCGAGCTTGATGCCAAGGATGGCCATCTTGATGAAGCCGGCGTCCTTGTAGCCGTTGCAAATGATGAGGCTGCCCATCTGGTTTTGCAACGCCAGGCCCGCGAAGAGTTCCGGCTTGCTGCCGACCTCCAGGCCGAAGTTGAACGGCTTGCCCGCGTCGAGGATTTCCTCCACGACTTCGCGGAGCTGGTTGACCTTGATGGGAAAAACGCCCCGGTAGGAGCCCTGGTAGTTGAATTCGGCAATCGAATTGCGGAAGGCGAGGTTGATGGATTCGACGCGGTGGCGGAGGATGTCCTGGAAGCGGATGAGCACGGGCATCTTGAGACCGCGCCCCTTGGCTTCCTCGATGACGTCCGTGATGTCCACGGAGCAGCCGGCTTCCTGCAGCGGTGTGGCCACGACGTGGCCGGCCTCGTTGATGTCGAAATATTTCGCGCCCCAACGGTTGATGTTGTACATCGAGCGGGCGAGCTGGATGTCCCAGGGAGGCGGGGTGTCGGACGGACTGCTATTGCTCATTGACTGGTTCGTGGTGCATCAAATCAGCGCACTATAGAACGCTCACGGAAGAATTCAATAGGCGGAATGAAAAATCTTCATGGCGTTTTAAGGGCGCCGGAGACGCGCAACCGTCCTAAATCTCAAATTCTGAATTTTGCATTTTTAATTCAGCCCCCTTCATGCTTCGATGGACGCATGGCAAACGCATCGTTGGCGGACATCGTGAAATATTGCGACCGGCAATTGCGCACCGCGGAAATCAAGGATTATGACGGCGCGGTGAACGGCTTGCAGGTGGAAAACCACGACCGTGTCACGCGCATCGCCGCAACAGTGGACGCCAGCCTGGCGACGGTGAAGCTCGCGATTGCCGCTCGTGCGGATTTGCTGATTGTGCATCACGGGCTGTTCTGGAGCGCGACGCATCCTTGGACGGGCAAGCGGCGCGAACTGCTGGGCCTGCTCATCGAGCACGACCTGGCGGTTTACAGCTCGCATCTGCCGCTCGACATGCATCCGCGCCTGGGTAACAACGCGCTGTTATGCGCCGCGCTGGGTTTCAAAAAATTGAAACCATTCCTGCTCGAAAAGGGGCAACATCTGGGTTCGCAGGCAACCACGAATATTTCGCGTGCGGAATTGTCGCAGCGGCTGCAAAAGATTTTGGGACGCAAGCCGGTACTCCTGCCGGGCGGCCCGGCGATGTGCCGGAGAATCGGCGTGGTGACGGGCGGGGCGGGGAGTTTCTTGAAACAGGCGGCCGCCGAGGGCGTGGATACATACGTAACCGGCGAAGGACCGCATCATACTTACGCGCTGGCGGAGGATGCGGGGTTGAATGTGTTTTACGGTGGTCATTATGCGACGGAGAAGTTTGGCGTGAAGGCGCTGGCGGCGGAGCTGTCGAGAAAGTTCAAGGTGCCGTGGGAGTTTCTGGATCATCCGACAGGCCTATAAGATCCGCGGGCAGCTTCCTTTCCGCATCTCGATGCCTCGGCGGTTCCAGTTTAATGTTGGGTGCAGGCCCTGCCTTCTTTGTACCATTTGCGGTTAAAACCCGACATCGATGCGGCGCAGAAATACATTAGGACTTTCGTCCATCCGCCCCGTTTCCCGCGCTTTTTGGCACAATTCTCTTGACGCCAATTTGCTTTCATTGTGTCCTCACTTCATGACATCCATGGGATTCGCCCAAAAACTGTCGTCATCTGCCACCGGCGCGGGGCGAAGTTCCGCTGCCCAATCCGTTTATTAAATCCATATGTTGACACTTGGCATTATCATCGGCAACCGCGGCTTCTTTCCGGCACACCTCTGTCAGGCCGGCCGCCGCGAAATTCTCAAGGCACTTGAAGCCCAGGGCATCCGCGCCATCACCCTGCCTGAAGAGGCGTCCAAATACGGCGCCGTCGAATCCCTTGTCGACGCCCATAAATGCGCCGACCTTTTCAAGGCCCACCGCGAAGAAATCGACGGTATCATCGTCACCCTCCCCAATTTTGGCGATGAACGTGCCGTGGCCAACACGCTTCGTTGGGCCGACCTGAATGTCCCCGTCCTCGTCCATGCCTTCGCCGATGAAAGCGCCAAGATGACCATCCGCGACCGGCGCGACAGCTTTTGCGGCAAAATGTCCGTCTGCAACAACCTCCGCCAGTACGGCATCAA
>DATMLG010000066.1:0-4535 GCA_035570675.1 Verrucomicrobiia bacterium
CGAGCGTTGGGAACAATCTATACACGGGGATTGCGGGGGCCGGCCCGCTGGCTGCGGCGCTGGCTCCGGGGAGCAACGGCCTGGGCGGTATCATTACCGGTTCACTGGAAATGTCCAACGTGGATCTGGCCAGCCAGCTTACTTCGCTAATCACCACCCAGCGGGCGTATGAAGCCAACTCCAAAGTGATCACGACCAGCAATGAAATTCTTCAGGATCTGGTAAATCTGGGTCATTAAGATTATGGCGGACGACAAGACAAGCAACGAACCGGCGGAAGACTCCACCCCGGCGGCACGCCCGGCCGGCGGGGGTGGCCTGAAGGCCTGGTTGCCGCTAATGGTGACGATACTCCTGATGCCGGCGCTGGCATTTGGCGTGGCCCAATTCGTCATCCTGCCGCAATTGCAGAAAGGCTTGGGAATCAAAACCGCGACCGGCGGCGATGCCGGGAGCGCTCCCAAAAAGTCAACCGGCGATGCCAAGCAGGAATCGGTGATCATGAGCAAATTACTGGTAAACGTGGCCGATACCATGGGTGCCCGCTACCTGCTGGTCAGCCTGTCAGTCGTCGGTAACAGCTCAGATTTCAAGCAAAAGATGGCGGATCGTGACGCGCAGTTGCGCGACATGGCTTGCGGTGACCTGTCCACCAAAACGCTGGCCGATCTGGAGAAACCAGGCGAACGAAACGTGATTGGCAATGAATTGATTGCCGGCTTCAATAATATTCTGGGCGATTCCGCGGTCCAGGAGATCTATTTGACGGAATTTGCCATTCAATAATATTCATGAGTGAGCCCGCTTCACCCTCGACCTCACCTGACACCCGAGAGGTGTCAGTCCTGACCGCCAAGGGCGTTCGCGAAAACCACAAAACGGCAAATATTCGCGGCTACGACTTCCGGCAATCGGGGTTTCTGGCACCAAGCGAGCTGCGCCGGATCCGGCAGCGACACGAACAGGTCGTGCGCGCACTTGCGGCCCGTCTGGCGATGTTTTTGCGGCTCGAGTTCAGCCTGCAGCTCGCCAAGGTGCAAATTGTCGGCTATCAGAAATTCATCGAAAGCCTGCCAAGTCCAACGCATATCACACTTTTCAAAACGGATCCGCTTAAAGGGGTGGGCTTGCTGGTGATGCCGCCCCGGCTGGGTTTGATGTTTGTGGACCGCCTGCTGGGCGGGCCCGGCCAAATGCCCGAGGATGGCCGCGATCTGACCGAAATTGAAGTCGTCCTGATTGACCAGGTTGTGATGCTGGTCATCACCGAGTGGTGCAATCACTGGCCGGAAATGCGGGGACTTCTACCCTCGCTGCTCGGACACGAAAACAACAGCCGATTCCTGCAAACCGCGACCCCCGACACCGCCATGCTGATCCTGACGATCTCCGGCGGCATCGGCGATCAATCCGAATCGATTCAGATGGTGTTTCCTTACGCGACCGTGGAACCGCTGATGAGAATGTTGACGCCGGCATTATCGGTGCCGGATACGACCCCGTCGCAAATCAACAAACCCCAATGGAATCCTGAATTCAATGACATCAAGGTTCCGGTCATCGCGGAATGGGAGGGCTTAAAAATGTCTGCGGGCGATATCACCCGGTTGAAGGCGGGGGATTTACTGATGCTGGACGCCGAGTGCGCCGCCCAGGTGCAGATTCTTCTGAACCACATTCCCAAATTTACGGGGCGTCCCGGAACCACTGGAGGCAAATGGGCTGTCCAGCTTACCACCCCGGTCAACAATAACCAACCGACATGAGTGCAACTGCTGAACTTCCCGACAATCTGAATATCGTCCTTGATGTGCCCGTCAGTCTGACGATTGAACTGGGTGGATGCCAGCTTCCCATGCGGGAAGTGCTGCAACTCACCATTGGTTCGGTCATCCAGCTCGATAAAGCCGCGGATGCGCCAGTGGAATTGAGCATTAATGGCAAACTCATCGCTCGCGGCGAAGTCGTGGTCATCGAGGAACGCTTCGGGGTAAAGATCACCGAAGTCATTGGCCGCAATTCGCTTTAGCCGTAAAGCGTAGGCATGAAACCAACATTAATCCGGGCCGCGGTTTTGAGCCTTCCCTTCTGGGCAATCTCGTCGGCGCTGGCCCAGACCACGAATGCGGCTTCGAGCCCGTTGACCGCGCCGGGCTTGCCGGATGCGAGCCTCTCGCTAATTCGTGTCATCGGCGCCCTGGCACTCGTCATTGGATTATTTCTCGGAGGCGTCTGGATGGTGCGAAATTGGCAACGCGCGGGTGGTCAGGGCGGACGAACCGCAAAATTAGCCATCCTGGAAACCCGATCATTGGGCAATCGCCAGGCCATTTATGTGGTGGGCTATGAGCGTGAGCGATTCCTGATCGCGTCCTCCCCGGGGGGTGTGAATCTGCTAAGCCATCTGGCCACGGCCGCGGAGGGCGAACCCGCAGCCGGCACGGCGGGCACACCCGCTCCTTCGTTTGCCCAGGCATTGACGCAAGTTCTCAAGCACAAGTGAAACCGCGCAACCCAACCTGGCGATGGCTGTTGCCGCTGATGTTGATCTTTGGCACCCTCACCGCTTCGGCGCAGACCAACTCCGCGTCCGCTTTTGGACCGGTTTCCATTTCACTGGGCGGGAACAACGGCACGCAAAACGTGGACATGGGCATCAAAATCCTGTTCTCGCTCACGTTGCTGTCCTTGGCGCCCTCGATCCTGCTCTTGATGACCTGTTTTACCCGCGTGGTGATTGTCCTTTCGTTTGTCCGGAGCGCGCTCCAACTCCAGGGGTCGCCAGCCAACCAGATTATCATCGGCCTCTCATTGTTCATCACCTATTTCATCATGGCCCCCACTTGGGACAACATCAATCGTGAGGCGATCCAGCCGTATGAAGCTCATCAGATCAGCGATCAGGAGGCGCTGAATCGCGCCTCCAGCCAGATCCGGACCTTCATGCTGAAACAAACCCGGCCCAAGGATGTCGAATTGTTTGTTTCCATGGCCAAACTGCCGGCCATGGCCCCAAATGAACTCCCCCTCCGGGTCGTGATCCCGTCCTTTATCATCAGCGAACTCCGTACCGCTTTCCAAATGGGCTTCCTGATCTATGTCCCCTTCATCCTGATCGATATCGTTGTCGCCACCGTCCTGATGAGCATGGGAATGATGATGATGCCGCCCATGACGATTTCGCTGCCGCTGAAATTACTGCTGTTTGTCCTGGTGGACGGCTGGTCGCTGGTCATTCAATCGCTCGTTCGCAGTTTCGGAAACTGAAACCATGAATGCTGAATTTGCCATCGAAATGTTGAAAACCATGATTTATCAGGCGCTGACCATCGCCACCCCGATTCTGGCAACTGCCATGGTGGTGGGCCTCGCCATCAGTTTGTTTCAAGCCGTCACGACGATCCACGAACAAACCCTGGCTTTTGTTCCCAAAGCCCTTGCCGTGGTCGGCATCATTCTGCTCCTCATGCCTTGGATCGTCCGTTCGCTCGTCGAGTTCACCATCAGCGTCATTCAAAAAATGCCGCAAATGGTCCAGTAACCGGCCCAAAAATGGAAGCGGACTTTGATACCTGGATGCTCGTATTCCTGCGCGTCAGCGCGTTCCTGCTGATGCTGCCGTTTTTTACGATGAGTAATTTTCCCGTCACCATGCGGGTGGCCGTGGCCGCGATCATCGCCCTGCTGCTGGCGCCGGTGGTTCCCGGTCTTCGATTGGAAAAATTGGATTTACTCTCGGTTCTGGGAGTCATGGCACAGGAAGTCAGCGTCGGCATGTTGCTTGGTTTCGTGGCGCGGATGATTTTTTACGCGGTGGATATCGCCGGCAGTGTGATTTCCACGGAAATGGGGTTGAACCTCGCCTCGATTTTAGACCCGCTGACACAAACATCCTCCCCCATTGCCGGCACTGTCCTGATGTTTTTGGCAACGTTGATCATGTTCACTTTAAATCTGCATGATTGGATGCTGCTGGGATTTGCCCGTACCTACATGGTCTTGCCGGTGGGCGGAGCCCATTTGAGTTCAGCCCTGTTCCAGAATATTGTGGCCCAAACCAGCATGGTCTTCCTGACCGCGTTGCAAATATCCTCACCGATCATTGCCGTTTCCTTTGTGATCACCCTGGTATTCGCCGTGCTCAGCCGCGCGGTGCCGCAAATGAACGTGTTTACCGAAATGTTTGGCTTCAAGGTCGTGGGGGCGTTGATCGTTTTGGGGTTCACCCTGCAGTTGTCAGCCCAATATGTCGCCAATTATTTGAACCGGCTGCCGGATGACCTGCTGGTCGTGGGTCAAATGCTGGGAGGGAGGTAATCATGGCTGAATCCACCGGCGAAAAGACTGAACAACCAACGCAGCGCAAACTCGAGGATGCGCTTAAAAAAGGGCAAATTCCCCAGAGCGCGGAAGTCCAGACGGTGTTTGTGCTTCTGGGCGGGTTCGCCGCCATGACGTTTGCCGGCCGCGAAATCTGGCAGCAATTCGTCAGCGCTATCACGCTCTCCCTGGGCCATCTCCATGACACCACCATC
>DATMLG010000067.1:0-11168 GCA_035570675.1 Verrucomicrobiia bacterium
CAACGATTTTTGGAACTTCCATGCCGGCCGCCATCAGTTCAACGACCTCAAGCGATACCTGAACGCGTTCAACCATCGCTATGGCGGATCAAAAAACGTTGAAGAGTTTGCCTTCAAGAGCCAGGCCGCAAACTACGAGGCCATCCGCGCGATGTATGAGGCCTTTTCGGCGAATCTCCCGCACACCACCGGCCTCATCCAGTGGATGCTCAATCCGTCGTGGCCAAAACTTTACTGGCAGCTTTATGATTATTATCTCGTGCCCGGCGGCGCCTATTTTGGCGTGAAAAAAGGCGCGGCGCCAATGGCCGCGATTTACAACTACGGCGACGGGGGAATTTATCTGGTCAATCAAACCGGCCGAACAGAAAACGATGTGCAAACGGTCGTTTCCGTTTATGACCTGAATTCAGAAACAATCCTTGCCACCAACATCACCACCCAAGGCCTGGACTACGGCTCGAAGAAAATCTTTGACCTGTCGCATCTCCAGCCCGCGACGCCGGTTTACTTTGTCAGTCTTGAGCTGCGCGGCTCCGCCGGCCAACTTCTCGCGGATAATTTTTACTGGCTCTCCACCAAGGCGGACGTGCTCGACGAAGACAGGACGGAATGGTTCGTCACGCCAGACAAATCCTTCGCCGACTTCTCCGCGCTGGGTCAATTGCCGGAAGCAAAGGTGCGGGCGAATGTTTCATTTGAGGCGCACAATGCATCCGGGACCCAAAATGGCACGGCGGACGCCGAGGTGACCTTGACCAATACCGGCGACACGCTGGCATTTTTTATTGAAATGAAAATTGTCGGCGCGCAGTCGCGGGAGATTCTGACGCCCGTTTTTTGGGATGACAACTACGTTTCGCTGCTGCCACACGCCGTGAAAACTTTTCACGTCCGCTTTCCTGCCGGCGAAACCCCGGAACTAAAATTGCAGGGCTGGAATATCACGTTTGAAAACGTCACAACCACAAGAAACATCCGCCTGTGAATCGCCATTATTTCGACGTCTGCCCATCTGCATCCACCGACCCCCACTCCTCCGGTTTCACGTCCGTCGGGGCAGGTCCGAATCGGCTCCTTCCACGCGCTTTGCGTGGCTTTTATTTCGCTCGGAAAAATTTTCTCAGTTTTCTCTTGGCTTTCTTCCGCAACGGGTTTAACAACTCCGTGTTCTTTGAAATGGATGGACGCGTGTCCATCGCTTACACAGTCAAATCTAGGGAACCCCGTGAAAATCGGGGACGGTTACGCCACTGTAACGGGTTACAAGCTCCCAATGCCACTGGCCTTGCGCCGGGAAGGCGGGAGTAAGGTTTAAGCCCGAAGTCAGGATATCAATTTGCCTGTGCTCGTCACGGTCCCCTCCCGGGGCCAACTTCTCCGTCAAGAGAAGGATGAGGCCAGCCCGGCGATCTGTTTTCGCCGGGGTTCGCTGAATGCCTTCATTCCCCGTCTTGCGGAGTCTGGAGGTTTTTTATTTTCAGGCTTCGCGCTGGTCTCTCAATCGCAAAAACGGTTCCGCCTTGATCGCGGAACCCTGTTGAAAGATCAGCACATGAAAAAGTTCTGTCTCGCGCTGGCGTCCGCCGGCTTGTTGCTCGCGTCCAAATCACCGGCCATTTCCCTGGATGACATCCAGCTCTGGACCGGCGCCGGCACCAACCGCGCCGCCCTGGTCATCGAGTGGAATTCGCCCCTCGTGTTCAACAACACCTCCGTTCCCGCGCCCGTCACGGAAAAAACCATGGTCTGGGGCTTCCGCTTCAACGGCACCGCCACCGGCACCCAGATGTTCAACGCCGTGGTGGCGGCCGACCGCCGGCTCTATGTGGTCGAAACGGTCGACCCCGTGTACGGGCCCTACGTTGAGGGCATCGGCTACAATCTCAATGGCAACGGGCTTTACAGCGTCTCCGACGGCAGTTCCACTTACACCGCCAACGACTTCACCAACGGCCTTTTAATTGATTCCAATCTGGATCCGGACGCCGCCGTCGCCCTGAATGCCGGGGATTTGTACTGGGGCGGTTATTTTGGACCGAATTGGACGCAGTGGAGCGAATCAAACTACGATGGCGGATTTCTGAACTCTCCCAACCGCGGAAGCAGCCAGTATTGGGATACCAACTCCTTCAGTCAGGGCGAATGGTGGTTCGGCATGGGATTGCAGTTCACGCCCCTCACCAACGGTTCGTGGATCGGTTTCTCCGTCGCGGCCGCCGGTTATGACACGAACGCGGCCGACGCTGCCACATATGCCTACAATGTGGAGGAACAGGCCCCGCCCTCGCCCGACGGCACGTACGCGGCCTACGTTTGCAACACAAACGACTTCGCGGTTCAAATCATCAGCACAAACAACCTCGATCACGCCAGCCCGTATAATGATCCCACCGCGATTCTGAACCGCCCCACGCTGCGGTTTTACGATCCGTTCGATGGCAATGTGACCGACCGGGTTTCAATCATTGATCCGCCCTTCAACGTAACGCCGGCCGGCGGCAAGGTGATCACCGAAATCAAAACCGGCGGCCAGATTACCGTGAACATGGGGCGCAAAGTTTATGACGATCCCCATAATCCCTATGGCATTGACTTCATTCTTTACGGGAACTCCTTCTTCGGGGCCGCCGGCGCCGGTGGATT
Source organism: Verrucomicrobiia bacterium (assembly GCA_035570675.1). Taxonomy (GTDB): domain Bacteria; phylum Verrucomicrobiota; class Verrucomicrobiia; order Limisphaerales; family Pedosphaeraceae; genus DATMLG01. Next base: position 2,647 of record DATMLG010000067.1, read on the forward strand.
CGTCAGCGACGCAACGGACCTGGACACCACCACGCTGGGCAGTTCGCCCGGCGGCCATCCGACCATCGTTTCCGTCAGCCAGGACGGCACCAACTGGTACACCTACCCCGCTGTCACATCGCTTTTCGCCGATGAAGCATATCGCTGGGATGACACCAACGCTTCGTGGACGTCCGAGGAAATGAATCCCACCAAGCCGCTTAATCCGTACCTTGATACCAACAATTTCAGCGACAAATCGGTCGCCAGCGGGCTCGATCAATTCATCGGCGCCGCGGGCGGCACGGGTTACGCCCTGAAGGCGTCAGGTTTTCCGTGGATCCAATACATCCGTGTCCAGGCGGAAACGAATGCAAACCAGTACACCGTCATCGATGCGATTGCGGCGGTGGACCCGGTGGTTGTCGGTGATGCGTTGTCCATCACACCGGACAATCTCGCGGCGGGCATCACCAATCTCTCCTTTCAGGAGCCGGACAATTCCAGCAACACCCTCATCTCCGTCAACGTTGATTCCGTCAGTGACATCGCCAAATTCAGCACGGTCAGCCTGACCGATTTTTCATCGTTCGCGCCGGTCTACGGCAATGTATCCAGCGCGTATCAAATCACCCTGCGGCCCGTGACCAACACCGTCGTGACCTGCACGGCTGACGTTGGTTTGCGCGCGGGTGACAGTTACACCGGCAACGGCAGCGACCTGCGCCTCTATCAATGGAACGGCGCCAGTTGGGCCTCGCAGCCCTTTGGTTTCAACGCCGCGGCAAACCAGGTCGTTCTCGCCGGTGTGACCAACTTTTCCGCCATGGTCGTCTCGCAAATCGTCCCGCCGCGGCTGGCCGTCTCGCCCGTCGCCAACGGCCTGACCTTCCAATTCACGCCGGTGCCAAACTGCGCGCACACCCTGGTTCGCACGGTCGATTTTGTGAACTGGACACCGGTTGACAGCGTCACGCCCACCAATTCGCAACCGGTCACCCTCCAAGACAACGCCCCGCCCGTCGGCAAGGCGTTTTACCGGCTGCAGGTCAACATTCCGTAAATGACCAGAACACAAAAATTACGGTGGAAACCGGGAGGCGCGCTGGCATCCGGCCAACGCGCTTCCCGGCCCCGGGGATTCACCCTGATCGAATTGCTCGTGGTGATCGCCATCGTGAGCATTCTGGCGGCCCTGCTCCTGCCGGCCTTGAGCAGTTCCAAGGCGGTCGCCAAAAGCGTCCAATGCCTCAGCAATTTGCGCCAGATGTCCATCGCCGCGCAAATTTATGTGCAGGACAACGCCGGTTTCTATCCCATCGCCCAATACTTCGACGACGACAGCGGCACGGCTTATTCGTGGGACCTGACCGTCAGTTATGACAGCAGTGGCAACACGAATGTAACACCGGGCCTGCTTTGGGGGGCGCAGGGCAATGTGCAGATTCAACAATGTCCCTCCTTCAACGGCAGCGCGGATGCCTTCTACAATCCCTTCACCGGCTACAATTACAACACCAGCTATATTGGCCATGGCCAGGGAGAAGACATCGAACAACCCGCAAAAGCCTCGGACGTGCTTCACCCCTCCAAGACTGTCATCTTCGGCGACGGCCAATACTCCAGCGGCGCGGACAAGTTCATGCGCGCTCCCCTCCCAAATCCCGGCGACGCCAGTTGGTCCAGCCGCTGGGCTGGCACCCAGGGGTTTCGCCATCGCCGGCGCACCAATGCCTCGTTTTGCGACGGCCATGCCGGGAATTTTTTGACCATTTACACCACCAATGCCGACGGCGCCGCCAACGTGGCCCCCGGCACCGGCTTCCTGTCACCGGACAACTCGGCGTATGATTTGAACTGAGCCGTTCATGAATTTGAGATGGACGCCGAAGAAACAGAACCATTCGATGCCGGACAATGTCCGATATGCGGCCGGCGGAATGATTGCCAGCGCTGCACCGTCGCCGGTTACAAAGGCCCCTGTTGGTGCGATCGAATGAATTTTCCGGAAGAACTGCTGCAGCGGGTACCGGAAGAACTGCGGAACAAGGTTTGCATCTGTCACGCCTGCGTGACAGAGTTTCGCGAATCTTGAAACTCCATTCCCGCCTTCGCCTAAGAGCCTGTCTGAAAATTGCAAGGGGTTCTGCGGCTCGGGATTTTGGCGGTGGCCAAGGCGGCGAGTTCCGAGCATCCCCAAAGCGGGCTGTAAGGAACGAGCCAACGCTGGCCATCGGCAAAAGACCCGCCGCCCGGAGGGTTTTCGTGCAAAAGGCCGTCTGGCTTCGTTGCTCCTCAGTCGAAGATCCGCAAGGGATATTCTCCTTCGTCGCGCCTCGCCATCCAGCCTTTTGCCAAAAACAGAACGCCTCGGAATTTTCAGACAGGCTCTATGCCCCGACCTGCCGCTTGATCGCCTCGCAAATTTTCTGGGAGTGACGCTCCAGCACCTTGGCGTCGCGGCCCTCAATGAGCAGCCGCGCCTTCGGTTCCGTGCCTGAATAACGCAACAAAACCCGGCCGCCGCTGGCTTCCACTTCGGTCTTCGCTTCCGCCACCAATCGCAGCACGCCGTCCAGTTCCTCGAACGGTTTCTTCTCGCGCACGCGGACGTTCACCGTCAATTGCGGATAGCGGGTCCAGCACCGCGCCAGCTTGGAAAGCGGCTGGTCGGCCGCCTTCATGATTTTCAAAATCTGGAGCGCGCACACCAGCCCGTCGCCGGTTGTGCCGTATTCGCGAAAAATCATGTGGCCGCTTTGCTCCCCGCCCAGGGTGTAGCCGTTCCGGAGCATTTCATCGATGACATTCTTGTCCCCCACGTCCGTGCGCAGCAGCTTGCCGCCGTGTTCGGTCACAAAAACATCCAGGCCCGCGTTGCTCATCACCGTGGCCACCACCGTCTTGTGCGGCAGGTTTCCCGAGGCCAGCAGGTCGCGTGCGGCAATCGCCATGATGTCGTCGCCGTCAATCAAGGTCCCCGTTTCATCGCACAAGAGCACGCGGTCCGCGTCGCCGTCGTGCGCAATTCCCAGATGCGCCCCGTGTTCCCGCACCTTCCGGCACATTTCCTCCGGATGCATCGACCCGCAATTCTTGTTGATGTTCGTGCCGTCCGGCCGGTTCCCGTAAACAATGACCTCCGCGCCCAGCTCGGTCAAAACGCAGGGCGTGGATTTGTAGGCCGCTCCGTGCGCGCAATCCGCCACCACCCGCATCCCCTCCAGCGTCAGCCCGCGCGGGAAGGACGCCTTAGCATATTCAATGTACCGACCCAGGGCGTCATCAATGCGCACCGCCTTGCCAATCTCCCCGGCCGTCGGCCGGATGCTTTCAATCTCGCCGCTGAACACCAGTCCTTCGATCCGCGCCTCAATCTGGTCGTCCAGCTTGTAACCGTCCGCGCGGAAAAACTTGATGCCGTTGTCGTCGTAAGGATTGTGCGACGCCGTGATGACGATGCCCGCGTCCGCCCGCAGGCTCCGCGTCACGTATGCCACCCCCGGCGTCGGCAGCGGCCCGATGAACAGCACGTCCACGCCCATGGACAGGATTCCGGAGGAAATGGCGTTCTCAAGCATGTAACCCGAAAGCCGGGTGTCCTTCCCCAGCACAATCTTGTGCTTGCCCCGTCCGCGCGACTGTGTTTCCAGGTTCTTGAAGACATGCCCGGCCGCGCGGCCCAGCTTGAGCGCCGTTTCCGCCGTGACGGGTTCGATGTTCGCCGTACCGCGGACCCCGTCCGTGCCGAAAATTTTTCTGGGATGGTTCATGATGCGGGTCGGAATGATTCTTCTACCTGGAAGTGGTGATGCGGTCCACAATCGCGTTGGTGGGGGCGACGGCGAGCACGATAAAATCTCCCGGCACTTGTATTTGGATGGGCTTGCGGAACTGTTTCTCATCCTCCGCGTCCGTCACGTCCACAAAAGCCTGGATCCGGCGCGCCTGCAGGTCGTCCAGCGCCTTGTTGTCCTTGCTGCCCACCTCCACGGAAACCACTTCCGGGGAAATCGTGAAACGGTTCGTGTTCGCGGGCGAGGTCAGCAGGGTGACGGGGATGCCGTAAAACGGCCGACGGCTGTCGGTCTCGACCTCCTCCATCGCCTTCGCCTGTTGTTCGCTTTTTTGAACTTCAGTTTCTATCAAAAACCACGCGAGCGCCGCCACCAGCAGTGACAGCAGTTTCCACCAGAAATTGTCCAGAATGATGTTGCGCGAGGCCATGGCTATTTGGAGTCCGCCTTCTGCGCCGCCGCCACAACCGTCGGGGGTGGCACGGATGCCGCCGCGGCGGCGGCATTGCGCGGACGCCACAACTTGCGCACCCAATCCAGCAGACTGTCCGATTTCCGGCGCTTCACCAGTTCCGCGGTGAGAAATGCCCGCAGTTCCTCATGGGTCACGCCACGCGTAAACTGGCCCTTGTGCGCGTAAGAAACCGCGCCCGTCTCCTCGGAAACCACCACCACCAGCGCGTCGGTCTCCTCGCTCAGGCCAATCGCCGCCCGGTGCCGCGTGCCGAGGGATTTGTTCAGGTCCTGCCGCTGCGTCAGCGGAAAAATGCACGCCGCGTAGGCGATGCGATCCCCGCGGATGATCACTCCCCCGTCATGGATGGCGTTGTTCGGAAAGAAAATCGTCTCCAGCATCTCCGGCGTCGCTTCGCAATCCACCACGATGCCGGATTCCACCACGCTGTGCAGCGGGATGGCCTGCTCCAGCGCAATCAGCGCGCCGATCTTCACCTCCGCCAGCCGCTCCACCGATTGGATGATGACCTCGATGTTTTCCCGCTGTTCATGCGCCGTGTACAGCCATGGGAGATTGCCCAGCTCCGAGAGCATCCGCCGGAGTTCCGGCTGGAAAATCACCAGGATGGCCAGCGCGGAAAACGCAAAAAACCGTTCCAGCAGCATTTTCACCACCAGCAGGTGCAGCGCCGAGGCGATGAACGTGACCGCCATCAGCAGCAGAAAACCGAGCACCACCGACCATCCCCGCGTGCCCCGCACGAACTTGAGCGCGTAGTAAATCGCCACCGCCAGGAGCAAAATCTCCAGGCAAATGCGCCACCAGTCCTTTGAAAAATTAATTACCGGCCAGTCCATTTGTTTCTTTCGGCCACAATGGCCTCGGTCATCCGCAGCGCGCGCGCCGTCTCCGCCACGTCATGTGTGCGGAACATTTGCACGCCCGCCTCCGCTGCCAGCACGGTGCATGCCAGCGCGCCCGGCAGGCGCTCATTTTCGGGGCTGCCTGATATTTTGCCGATGAACGACTTGCGCGACACTCCCAGCACTATCGGCCTTCCCAATCTTGTAAAACGCCCCAGCCCCGCGAGCAACTGTAAATTATGTTCCAGCGTCTTGCCAAACCCGATGCCGACGTCCAGTACTACTTGGTCAGCAGATGCTCCGGCCCCGTTCAATCGTTTCAATCGCTCAATAAAAAAACTTTCAACTTCCTGCGCCACGTCCCCGTACACGGGGTTCAGGTGCATCGTGGCCGGCTCGCCCCGCATGTGCACCGCCACGTATCCGGCGCCGGCTTCCGCCACCAGCCGCCACATCGCGTCGTCCTCGCGGTTGGCCGCCACGTCGTTCACGATGCTTGCCCCCGCCTGCAATGCCGCACGCGCCACCCCCGGCTTCATGGTGTCAATCGAGATGGGCGCCTTCACGCGCCCGGCCAGCTTCTCAATCACCGGAATCACCCGGCGCATTTCCTCGGCCTCATCCACCGGCGCGGCTCCCGGCCGCGTGGATTCGCCTCCCACGTCCACGATGTCCGCCCCTTCCCGGACCAACTCCTCTGCACGTTCCACGGCGGCGGTGGCGTCGAAGAACCGGCCCCCGTCGGAAAACGAATCGGGCGTCACATTCACCACGCCCATGACCAGCGCCGGGCGCGGAAACACAAATTTAAACTGGCGCGCGCGAAAAATCATGGTTGCCGCCCCACCCCCCGCTCGTGCCGTTGCGCCTCACGCGCCTTCTTTCTTTCCCCGTTGGATCAGCTCGATTTCGTAACCCTCCGGCGCGTCCACAAAGGCGATGCCCTTGCCGTCCGGAAAGTATTGCGGGCCGTCCGAGTACTTCCAGCCGAGCGAAGCCAGGTGTTTCCCAAATTCTTCGAGGCTGTCCACTTCAAAGGCCAGATGCGTCAGGTCCGGCTGCACCTTTACCGGGCCGCTGGAGGGAAAGGAACAAAGCTCGATGGTCTCCTCGCTCTCCGGCGCCTTCATGAACACCAGTTCCGAGCCGCGGGGGGACTTGCTCCGCCGCACCTCGGCCAATCCCAGCACTTCCCGGTAAAATTTCACCGTCTGTTCCAGGTCATCCACCCGGTAGCGCGTGTGCAACAATTTTCTCGCAGTCTTCATGCCTGAATCATAACGCGCCCGACCCGCAAAGCAACCGCGCAAATTTATCCCACCGGCATCGCCTTCGGTTACGAACACGACATTAACCGCTTGCGGCTAACCCGCACTTTCCGTTAGGAAATGACGTGCGCGTATCAGAACGCTGGCTTTGGGTTTTGCTTCTGCCGGTCCTTTTCCGGCCTTCCTCCGCGCACGCCCAGATCGACCCCGTCAAACGCGAACTCATCCAGGTCGGGTACAACCAGCCCATCGTGGGCCAGGCCCCGCTTGCCGGCTACGCCTTCTATTATTACAACCAGCCCGGGTTCCTGAACACGAACCTCACCCTGCGGCTCGCCATCGCGCCAGTTTACCTGGATTCTGAACTGGGCATCAGGAATGTCCTCGGCACGAACACGGATATCGGCATCGGCCTAGCCGGCGGCGGGTTTGCCGACAGCTACTTTGAAGTGCGGCAGGGAAAGTACATTCCCGCGGAATCCTTCGACGGCTACGGCGGCATTTTATCCGGCAGCGTATATCATCTGTTCAATCCCAACCAGCTCATCCCGCTTAACGGGGTGCTCCGTGGCGAGGCGCATTACGCCAATTACGCGCGCGACAGCGACACCGACCCCAACTTCACCCTTCCCCAGGACCTGACCACCTTCAACGTGCGCACGGGCCTGCGGCTGGGCGGCATGGAACCCTTGATGTTGCCCGATGTGGCCATGGAGCTGTCCATATGGTACGAGGGCCAGTTTCGGGAGAATTATGGTTATTACGGCTATCCGGTGAACGGTTCGCTCGGCGACCGCCAGGTCGAGGCGGCCTCGCACTTGTTTTGGGCGCGCGCCCTTTTTGCCTATACCCTGCCCAAATCCAAACAAAACTTCCTCGTCAGTCTCACCGCCGGCACCAGTTCCAGCCCGGATCGCTTCAGCGCCTACCGCCTCGGTGGCCTGCTCCCGCTCGCGTCGGAATTTCCCCTCAGTTTGCCCGGATACTATTACCAGGAAATTAGCGCCTCCCGGTTCGCCCTGCTCAACGGCAACTACAGTATCCCGTTGGATGCAAAAAAACGCTGGGCCCTCACGGCCGTCGGCAGCATCGCGGTCGTGGATTACCTGCCGGGACTGGAGCAGCCCGGCCAGTGGAATTCCGGCGTGGGCGGCGGCATCACCTACCGGTCCAACTCGGGCGCCTGGCAGGCGATGCTCGATTACGGTTACGGCTTCCAGGCGATCCGCGACAACGGGCGGGGCGGACAAAGCATCGGCATCCTCATCCAATTGAATCTCATCCGAACGGACACCGAATACTATAATCCGGGCGAGAACAGCTTCATCCGTGGCATGGACCGCTTCATACGCAGCTTCAACTAATCCGTCTGAACGCTGCAGACTGCAAACCCCTGTTTTCACTGTGAGTGCCTGACGCAGGAAGATTGCTCTCGTTGCCGGGAAGGGCTAATAATCTGTGCATGAAACCAATTCCTTCCGCTCCGGCTCCCGCGACGAATTTCAACATCAGCCGCCGACGGTTTCTCCAGTCCGGTTCCGCGCTGGCCGCGCTGGCCGCGTTTCCCGCGCTCGGAGCCGACGCGCTTGATATAGTTAACGGCAAACCCAAACGCGTGGGATTGATTGGCGCGGGCTGGTACGGCAAGAGCGATTTGTGGCGGCTCCTCCAGGTGGCGCCAGTCGAAGTGGTTTCGATTTGCGACGCGGATCAACACATGCTCGCCGGCGCGGTGGACATGGCCGCTCAACGGCAGAAGTCAGGAAAGAAACCGCGCGGCTATGCCGATTTCCGCGAGATGCTCAAGGAAAAGGACCTCGATATCGTAATCATCGGCTCGCCGGACCATTGGCACTCGCTCCACGCGATTGCCGCGATGGAATCGGGCGCTGACGTCTATTGCCAGAAGCCCATCAGCGCGGATGTCATTGAAGGCGAGGCGATGGTCGCCGCCGCCCGCAAACACCAGCGCGTGGTGCAGGTCGGCACGCAACGGCGCAGCACGCCGCATTGGATTGAAGCGAAAAAGCAGATCGTGGACGCCGGTTTGCTCGGAAAGATCGGCCACGTGGACATGTGCTGCTATTTTCCCATGCGCCTGGATGAAAACCGGCCGCTCCAGCCCGTGCCCGATTTTCTCGACTACGAAATGTGGACC
>DATMLG010000068.1:0-7375 GCA_035570675.1 Verrucomicrobiia bacterium
ATCCGTGCTGCGTAATGTCCGATTGCTCGGTTTTCAGAATGTGCCACGTCAGCGTCAGATGAAACGCATAGGCCGCCCCCAGCAACAGATGAAACCACACCGCGTACGGCGCCCAGTTCCAGATTAAATTGCCAATGACAAAAACCAGCACCACCAGCAGCGCATACACCGGGAAGAAATATGGCGCCAGCGCGATGAGGAAATTGGTTTTCGTCACTATCACGTGTCCGCCCTTCGACGAGGCCTTGAACCGCTTGACGCGCCCACCCATCAGCCACGTCCACAGCGCATGGGTCAGCTCATGGCCGAAGACATAAATCCACATCGGCTTGGGCAGCAGGCAGAAGATGACCACCCAGCAGGCCGCGCCCGACAAAAATCCCACCCAAATCAGGGTTGCCTGGCCGCTGTGCGTCAACACCAGCCACAGCGCCCGCACCGCGCCGAAACACAGCGGCAGCAGCAGTATTGCCACGATCAACTTGAACCATTTCGGCATGCCGAACCTTACCCTCCACCCGCGCACCGCGAAAATACAAAACAACGCAATGCAACTTCAAAACACGGATCTTTGCATCTTCTCCCTCGCCCCGCACGGCGGGGAGAGGGCTGGGGAGAGGGGCTCCATAATTTTCCCCTTTCCCCTTTCGTCTTTGAAACTACTATCATCGCCATGACCGAAGACGAAGTGCTGCAAATCTTCCGCGACACCGGCGCGCTGCTCGAAGGCCATTTCCTCCTTCGCAGCGGCCTGCACAGCCGGCAATTCTTCCAATGCGCCATCGCGCTCCAGCAGATGCCCACCGTTGAAAAACTCGGCGCCGCGCTTGCCGCTCGCGTTCGTTCGCTCGGCGCCGCCACCGTCATTTCGCCGGCCATGGGTGGGCTCGTCCTCGGCCAGGAAGTCGCCCGCCAGCTCAAGACCCGCTTTATATTTGTGGAAAAAGAGGATGGCAAACTCGTCCTGCGCCGCGGCTTCAAAATTTCGCCGGGCGAAAAAATGCTCATCGTCGAGGACGTCGTCACCAAGGGCGGCCGCGTCCAGGAAACCATCGACATCGTCCGCGCCCATCAAGGTCACGTTGCCGGTGTCGCCATGGCCGTGGACCGCTCCAACGGCGCGGTGAACCTTGGCGTCCCGATGTTCAGCCTGCTTTCAATGAAAGTGGAGGCTTTCCCCGCCGACCAATTACCGCCCGATCTCGCCGCCACCCCGGCCGTGAAACCAGGTAGCAAATAGTCCGGAGCATCATTCGTGGTAAGCCTTGCCCGCCTCATATAATTTCAACCGCGTCTCCGCCGCCGCCGCCAAATCATTCTGCCCCTGCGCCTGTGCAGTCTCGCGCGTTTTTTGTGCCGCGGCGATCGCATCCGTAAACCTGCCCGCCTCCGCGTACGCCGCATCCAGCGTCGCCAGATATCGCGTGACGCCTCCGCCGGTCAAATCGCGTACGCGCTCGGCCAGCTTCACCGCTTCCGCGCCGTCGCGAAATTTCGCGTCCGGCAGCGTCGCCAGCAGCCACGCCAGCCGGTTGAGCGATTCCACGTCATTCGGATTCAACCGCACCGCCTCACGGTCTTCTTGGATGCCTTCCGCCGTGCGGCCCATCGCCAGCAGCACGCTTCCCAGCGCGACATGCGCGCTCTGTTGATTGGGGTCCTCATGCACGTAAGCCTCCAGTTGCTCCGCCGCCTCCGGCCATTTTCCCTCGCTTCGATAAATCAGTCCCAGATTGAACCGCGCCTGCGTTTGCGAATTATACTGCGCCTCCACGCGATTGGGCCGTATCGCGAGCGCCTTCAAATAATGCGTCACCGCCGCGTCTTCGGCATCCGCGCGCGCGAGCGCTTCGCCCAAATTATATTCTGCGAGGATATTGTTTTCCGTCACTGCCGCCGTGTGGGTAAAGAGCGTCACGCTGTTCTGCCAGTAAAATAATTGCACCCACGTCACCATTAGCAGTACCACCAGCACCGCGCCAATGACCGTGCCGAACACCAGCCCCGGCCGCGGCCACACCGCCCACCGCGCCGGAATGCTCCACGCCACCATGATGAACACGCCCATCAGCGGAATGTACGTGTATCGGTCCGCCATGAATTGCAATCCCACCTGCACCAGCCCGATCACCGGCACCAGCGTTCCAATGAACCAAAACCACCCCACCGCCAGAAACGGCTCCGTCTTTCTGCGCCACAAAACTCCCGCCGAAATCAACGCCAGCAACGCACCCGCTCCCGCCGCCTGCGCGAACGTCCAATCATGCGAAAAAGGATACGGCACCGCCAGGTCCGTCGGCCACACCGTCTTCCAAAGATAAAGGACATAACTCACCAACGCGTTCGCGATCCGGTACGGCATCGGCAACGCCGCGGCGGCCACCACTGAATTCGCCGCCTTCTGCGCCCAAACCGTCGCCACACACTCTGCTCCCGCCAGCACAAAAAACGGAATCTTCTCCGCCACCAACCACCCCCAAGATACGCCTGCATTTCCCGTTTCCGACTTTGGGCTTTGGGCTTTGGGCTTTGGACACCGTTCCAACGGCCAATAATCCATCAGCAACAACACGCACGGCAGCGTCACCGCCATTGGCTTCGACAGCAACGCCAGCGCAAAAAACAGCAGCGCGGCGACATACCAGATTTTAGACTTTGGACTTTGGATCTTGGACTTAATTACGTATTTCCCGTAAGCCATCAGTGTCAGCAGCCAGAAAAATGCGCACAACACGTCCTTGCGTTCCGACACCCACGCCACCGATTCCACGTGCAGCGGATGCCACGCGAACAACGCCGCCACCAACGCGCTCCGCCACATCGCGCCTGTCAATCCCTCCAGCAACAAAAACAGCAGCACCGTGTTCGCCACGTGGAACAACAGGCTCGTCAAATGGTGGCCGCCCGGCTTCAACCCGTACAGGTCGCAGTCCAGTGTGTGCGAAATCCACGTCAGCGGATGCCAGTTGCTCGAGTGATCCGTCGTGAATGCCCATGCCACCGACTGTCCCGTGATGCCGTGCTGCACCATCGGGTTGTAAATGATGTAATCCGGGTCGTCGTAATTCGTGAAGTCAAACCCCGTCACCGGCCAGTAGACTCCTGCTGTGATCAATGCCAGCAACACCGCGCACCCAATCTTCACGCGCAGGTTTGTCGCGTTGCCGCTCACGCCGTTTTGGTATGTGTGCAGGCCAGGTCTTCCTCCGGCAGGATGCCCCATCGTCTCGCCGCCGTTTCATGGTCCGGTATCAGCCCCCAGCGATCCGGCTGCGCCTCGCCCATGTGCGCGCGGTTCGCACCCTTCAATTCCATGCACCCCTTGTTGTCCCCGATCTCCGCGATGAACTCACATTCCCCCTCCGTCAGCATGATGTCCGGCAACGACGCCAGCTCGTCCACCTTCGATTCAATCGCCCGCGCGTTCGCGCCCGTTTCCTGGATCAACGTGGGAATCACGCTGCTCACCGCCGGCTGCGACAAATTCCACAGGCACGCCAGTTGGAGCATCGTCACTTTGTGATTCCGGGCGATGTCCCGCATGCGCTCCATTTTTTCCGCGCCCGCCTCCACCCAGCCCGCCGGGCGAAAACCGCGATGGTCCTGCGCACCGAACTTGTGCCCCGGCTTCACGTCATCGTGGAACAATCCCCCGTAATCCACGACGCGCGTGATGATTTTCACCTCGTGCTTCACCGCCGCCGGCAACACCAGATTCCCCGGCCACGGCTCCAGCGGATTCAATATCACCATTGCCCAGTCCAGCAACGCGCCAAACCGCTCGAAACACACCAGCACATCCAGCGTGAACCCGTTCGCCGGCCCCGGCGCCACCCCGATGCGCTCCGCCAGTTTCGCCTCCCGCACCTTGTCCATCGCGTTCCAGACCTTCTCGCTCGTGTAACCCGTCAGGTCCGGGTTGTGCAACAGCAGCAAATCAAACTTCTCCGCCCGGCACCGCGCCAGGGATTTCTCCGTCGCCATCCGCACATAAGACGCGTATTCCGCCGGCGGGTTCGTCGTAGTGAACCGCGGATACCCCTTCGACCCCGTGCGTTCTCCCTTGTAAAAATCATGCCCCACCGCGCCCACGAGACAATATGACTCGCGCGGAAGACCCGTCAGCGCCCGCCCCAGCATCTCGTCCGCCGCGCCGTTCCCGTACACGTCCGCCGTCATAAACGTCCGCACCCCCCGTTGCCAGGCATGCTGGATTACTTTGACAAAGCGCTCCTCAGTCAGCGGCTCGCCAAAATGCATGTAACGCCCGCCGCTCCAGGTTCCGTATGCCGTCCGTGTCAGGTCCATAATTCACTTTCCATCAAACGCCAACCCATCCCTTTTTGCAAGCGGCGTGCGCGGTCATTATGCCTGTCGGTGGAACAATCTGGCCCTTCCCCTCTGTGCAATCGGTGCCACTCGCCGTGCTCGCGCCCGTCGCGGCAGGTCTGTGGCGAAAATCCCCTTTCCATCGTTGCCGCATCGTCACTTCTCCTCCATCGCCCCGTAACAAGCCTTTGCGAAAAACCTTCCGTCGCGGCCAGCCCCGGCAGTCCTGGCAATACAAGGTTCACTTTGTGACGACCGAGTCACCAAGAATTCAAGGGGGCTCAACCGAGCTGCTGCATGCGAAACCGGCCCGACACGGCGCCCCCGGATCATTTCGATCCGGGGGTTTTGCATTCCCCGCACGCCGTACCACCGGCCCTGCGGGCGCTCAGTCGTTCACTTGAATTCTCCAAATCGCACGTTCTCGGGAACGCTTTTCTTGTCCAGCAATTGTATCGTCGTGGAAGGCCCGAGGTCCGGATCTGTCCATGACCGCAAAGCCCAGACGACTTTTCTGCGCGGCGTGATCTCAATCGCCTGCACCGGCAAGTTGTTTGAATCCAGCTTGCCCGACCATTCGTTAAACCAGTTGTTGATGAGCGTGTTTCCATTCGGCAGCCGCGTGGCCTGCTGCACGTTGGCTATTTGGTAAGCTGGAGCGTCCGGCAGTGTCCATTTCCACACCGTATCACCCCGGCGATTCAGCTCGGCCACGCCTTGCTTCCCTGCCGTCAGAATGTTCCCGTTCTTGAGCGGCGTGACCGACCAGATGCCGGGCACCTTGATGGACCAAAGCTCCTTCCCCGTCGCTTCATATTCACAGACCCTGCCCAAATCCATGTGCGCCACGAGCAGCGTGCCCGCGTCTGTCAACCGCGCATGACGAAACTGCCCGTGCGTGCCCTTGGGATTTCCCACCGGCAACACAAATTCCCGCTCCACCGTGCCCGCGGTCTTGTCCATTACCACCAGCTTTGCGGGGTCGCCATTTTCGATGAACCACACCCGGTTCGTGCCGATGGGTTGTCCGGTGTGAATCTCTGTGTTGGTCGGCGCGTCAAAATTCCAGACCACCCGCCGGTCTGCCGAGATTTCCGTGACGCCAAACTGGTGCGCGAAAAAAATATCTCCGTTCGCGAGGAACGTCGCGTCGCTGATTTCCCCCCTTCCATTATAAAGGTAAGATTCGACCACCTTGCCGCCGCGCACGATAAACATTTGTTCCTGCTTTCCCTCGCCCGCATAAAAGAAATCATGCCGCGCCAGTCCGCGGCCCGGCAGCCGCACCGGAGCCAGCCGAGCGGTGTTTGTTTGTGCCGGAAGGCTGGCCACGCCCGACAGCGCAACGCCAGACAACAGGCCTATGGTGATGAGGAATCGGTTCATATCGTGGAACAAGCAGTTGTGAGAGTTGAAGAATTAAACCAGCCCGTCAAGCCATGAGCAGCAACAGGATTGAGTATGCCCCTTGTACCGACAGAGCGCCGTCAAGCTGCCCCGCAAAGCTGCTGGAATGTGCTTGGTTCCAGCCTTGTGTTTGATGAAAATTGCCGCGCATGACTTCCAACCCGGCTCGAGAATTCGCACCCGAAGACCGGGAAGCAGCCTGGTTTGTGCCCTGGCGTTTTGCCCTGTTGCTGGGGCTTTTGATTATCGGAAGTTTTCCCCAGGTCGTGGCGGGACTCCAGGCATTTGCCTATTATGATGCCGGCCATTTTGGTTATCCCGTTGCTTTCTTCGCCCGTGAATCCTTCTGGCATGGGGAGGTTCCCCTGTGGAATCCATACAACAGTTGCGGCATCCCCTTTCTCGCCCAATGGAATACCATGACGCTGTATCCCCCGGCGCTTTTTTACCTCCTTTTCCCCATGCCATGGTCCTATGGAGTTTTTTGCCTGGGCCACCTATTCCTTGCGGGAATGGGAATGTATTTTCTGGCGCGGCGGTGGACCGGCAGCCCCCTGGCGGCAGCGCTGGCCGGCGCGGTGTTCGCCTTCAACGGACTTTCCTGGTACGCATTGATGTGGCCGAACATCAGCGCCGCCCTGGGCTGGATGCCGTGGGTCGTGCTCGCCGTGGAATGCGCCTGGCGCGAGGGCGGGCGCCACGTGGTGCTGGCAGCGCTGGCGGCGGGAATGCAATTGCTGTCCGGCGGGGTGGAAGTGATCATCCTGACTTGGCTCTTTCTCGGGATATGGTGGCTGGCGGAGATGGTGCGGGCGGAACTTCCGCGCCGGAACCTCGCTGGCCGCATGTTGGCCGTGGGCGGATTGGCCGCAGGCCTGGCGGCTGCGCAATTGCTGCCCTTTCTCGATTTGCTGCTGCACTCGCAACGGAGCACAAGTTATGGCAATTCCACCGTGGCAGCACTTCCGGCCACCGGGCTGGCCAACTATCTGGTGCCGTTGTTCCACTGCTCTCTCGGTCCGGAAGGGGTGCCGTCCTTTACCAATCAGACCAACTGGATAGGTTCCTATTACCTGGGTGTGGGTGTGGTGGCCCTGGCCCTCCTGGCCGTTTTGCGAGCCGCTAATGTTCGGATCCGGCTGCTCACCGTGTTTGCTGTGTTCAGTCTGCTGATGGCGCTTGGCGGTCAGGCACGGATATATGACTGGGTTAGAATGGTCGTGCCACTTCTTGGCTTTTTGCGGTTCCCGTCCAAGTTCCTTTTGCTGGCGACCTTTGTCCTGCCTCTGCTGGCAGCTTCCGGATTGGGCCGCCTCCTGCCGGTCGGGGCAGGGGGCAGCCGCAAAGATTGGACACGAATTGTCTGGGTCTCAGTCGCTCTTCTGATGCTGATGGCGGCGATCTTCTGGTCCGCTTTAAAACACCCCCTGCCCAAGGATGACGCCGCCACAACGGTCAAAAATGGGCTGATGCGCATCATGTTTTTTTTCCTCACCGGGGCCTGTGTGATGCTGCTGCGACGCGGGCGGAGTGTCAAACTTCAGCGATTCCTTCAGATGTGTCTGATCCTGCTGTTGTGGGTCGATGTCTTGACGCATGTGCCGGACCTGAGTCCAACCGTCTCCAGCTCCGTGTTGCA
>DATMLG010000069.1:0-3584 GCA_035570675.1 Verrucomicrobiia bacterium
CGCACGTAATGAGGATGGGCAAGCAACGCTACGAGGAGATCGTCGGCAAGTCTGATTTTGACTTTTTCTCCGATGAACACGCCCGGCCCGCGTTCGAGGATGAACAACGAATCATCCGCACCGGCGAACCGCTCATCGGAAAGATTGAAAAGGAATCCTGGGAGAACGGGCAGTCGTCCTGGGTGTTGACGAGCAAGATGCCCTTGCGTGACAAGGCGGGGGAGATCATCGGCACGTTCGGCATCTCGAAGGACATCTCGGCCATCAAGGAGGCGGAAGCCCGGCTGGAAGAGGTGCACCGGCGGCTGCTGGAGACCTCGCGCATGGCGGGGATGGCGGAGGTCGCGACGAGCGTGCTGCATAATGTCGGTAACGTGCTCAACAGCGTGAATGTTTCGTGCTCAGTGGTGGCCGACCGGGTGCACAAATCCAAGGTGGTGAATCTTTCCCGGGCGGTGGCATTGATTGATGAACACGGGCAGGACCTGGCGGGCTTTTTTGCGGCCGATCCCAAGGGCAAACAGTTGCCGGCGTACCTGAAAGGGGTTGCGGCGCATCTGGCCACGGAGCAGGAGGAAATTCTCCGCGAACTGACGAACCTGAGCCACAACATCGATCACATCAAAGAAATCGTGGCGATGCAACAGAGCTATTCCAAGGTGTCCGGCGTCCGGGAATTTCTGCCGGCGATGGACCTGGTTGAGGACGCGTTGCGCATGAACGGGGCCGCCCTTGAACGGCATCAGGTGAAGGTGATCCGGGAGTACGCGGCGGTGCCGCCCGTGATGGCGGAGAAGCACAAGGTGCTGCAGATTCTCATCAACCTGTTGCGCAACGCGAAATACGCGTGTGACGAGAGCGGACGGGCGGACAAGCAGGTCACCCTGCGGATCGAGCCGGCCGGGGAAAGGGTGAGGATCTCCATCATCGACAACGGGGTGGGGATTCCGGCGGAGAACCTGACGCGAATTTTTGAACACGGGTTCACCACCCGCAAGGAGGGGCATGGATTTGGACTGCACAGCGGGGCGCTGGCGGCGAAGGATTTGGGCGGAGCGCTGGGGGTCACGAGCGACGGGCCGGGCCGCGGCGCGTGTTTTGTCCTGGAATTGCCCTGCCAACCGACGGAACACGAAATATGAAGCCAGCGAGCATAGAACGGAATCTGCGGATTCTGGTGATTGACGACAACCGGGCGATCCACGACGACTTTCGCAAGATTCTCTGCGCGGACTCGACGCGGGGGGACGCGCTGGAGCAGGCGGAGAGCGTTTTGTTTGACGGGGTGGACGAACCGGCGAAGGTTTCCAAGCGGCTGAATTTTGAAATTGATTCCGCCTACCAGGGCCAGGAAGGACTGGCACGGGTGGAACAGGCGCTGGCGGAGGGCCGTCCGTTCGCGATGGCGTTTGTGGATGTGCGCATGCCGCCCGGCTGGGACGGGGTGGAAACCGCCGCGCGAATCTGGGAAGTCTGCCCGGATCTGCAGGTGGTGATTTGCACCGCCTACTCGGATTATTCGTGGGATGAGATGGCGGCGAAACTCAAGAATTCCGACCGGCTGGTAATCCTGAAGAAGCCCTTCGACACGGTGGAGGTGCTGCAACTGGCCAACGCGCTGACGGAGAAATGGCGACTGCACCAGGAGTCCCGGACGAAGCTGGACCATCTGGAAGGGCTGGTCCAGGAGCGGACCAAGGTGTTGCAGGAGACGAATGCGAGGCTGCAGGAGGAAATTGCCGAGCGCCAGCGCGCGGCGGAGGCCCTCCGCGCGAGCGAAGAGCACTACCAGATGTTGTTCCGGGGCAATCCGCTGCCGATATGGGTGGTCGACATGAAGACGCTGGCGATTCTCGCGGTCAATGAAACCGCGGTGAACGCGTATGGTTATTCGGTCAAGGAATTTCTGGGGATGAGCATCAAGGACATCCGCCTGCCCGAGGAGATTCCGCCGCTGGCGCGGCAACTGGAGGGGATTTGGAACGGCTCGGAGCGATGCTTTACGACCCGGCACCGGAAGAAGGACGGCAGCATCATCAGTGTCGAGGCCACGGTGCGCTTGATCAATTACAACGGGCGCGAGGCCGCGCTCAGCGTCATCAATGACATCACGGCGCGCAAGGCGGCCGAGGACCGCATCCGGGAACAGGCGGCCTTGTTGAACCTCGCGCATGATGCCATTTTTGTGAAGGACTGGGAGGGGCAGATCAAGTTTTGGAACAAGGGAGCGGAGGGCCTGTATGGTTGGACGGCCGTGGAAGCGGCCGGAAAGGCCATGACCGAAATCTTTCCCGCAGATGATGTGGCGGCGCTGGAAAAGGCGGAACGGGGCCTGGTGCAGACCGGGGAATGGAACGGGGAATTGCACCGGCAGACGCGGGACGGCCGCAAGGTGATTGTGAGCAGCCGCTGGACCATGTTGCGCGATGAGAAGGGGAAGCCCAAGTCCGTGCTGGTGATCGAGGCCGACATCACGGAGCGGAAGAAACTGGAGACGCAATTTCTGCGGGCGCAGCGCATGGAGGGAATCGGGACGCTGGCGACGGGGATGGCGCACGATCTCAACAACATTCTCGCGCCCATATTAATCTCGGCCGGAACCATGCGCTGGGGGCTGTCCCCGGAGGAACGCGAGGAAGCCATCAAGCACATCGAGGCGGGGGTCAAGCGGGGCGCCGAGGTCATCCGGCAGGTGCTGACCTTTGGCCGCGGAGTGGAGGGCGAACGGGTGGCGGTGGCGCCGGCGGAGTTGTTGAAGGAAGCGGTGAACATCATGAACCAGACGTTCCCGAAGGACATCACCATCCAGTTTGAGGCAGACGCGGACCTCTGGCCGATCGTCGGGGACAAGACGCAAATCCACCAGGTGCTGCTGAATTTGTGCATCAACGCGCGCGACGCGATGGCGCACGGGGGGCAGTTGGGTCTGGCGGCGCACAACATCATGGCGGATGAGAAATTCCATGCCTTGCACGCGCCCGGGCGGCCCGGGCCGTACGTCATGTTTGAAGTTTCGGACACGGGTTGCGGCATTGCGCCGGCGGACCTGGAGCGGATATTCGATCCATTTTTCACGACGAAGGAGTTTGGCAAGGGCACCGGCCTGGGGTTGTCCACCGTGCTGGGAATTGTGAAGAGCCATCAAGGCATGATTTCCGTGGACAGTGTTTTGAAGAAGGGGACGACGTTCAAGGTGCTCTTTCCGGTGTCGGCCGAGGCGGTGAAATTGATCATGCCGAGAAATGCGCTGCCATTGCCGAAGGCCAACGGGGAAACCATCCTGGTGGTGGACGATGAGGTGAACATCATCTCGGCGAACCGCCGGATGCTGTCGCGGCACGGTTACAAGGTCCTGGACGCGGGCAACGGTCAGGAAGCGCTGGAGATGTTCAAAAGCCGGTCTGACAGCATTGACCTCGTGGTGACCGACATCATGATGCCGGGGATGGACGGCATGGGATTGATACGGGCATTGAAAGCCTCGTATCCGGGCGTGAAGATCATCGCGTCAAGCGGGCTGGGCAGCGGCCTGGGGCACGGTTCGCAGGGGCCGGACCGGGCGGAGGAATTGAAGGCGCTCGGTG
>DATMLG010000070.1:0-8744 GCA_035570675.1 Verrucomicrobiia bacterium
GCCGGCCTTCCAACGCAAACGGGACCGCTTTTGGGTCCGGAGAGCCAGAAGCCTCGTCCGGAAAACAAGTGCTTCGACGTGACCAGCTCCGGCATCAGGGGTTTTACGGAGGGGCAAACGGAAGCCCCGGCAAAACAGGCAGTTACAAAAGTCAAACCGGATGCAAAAGACTCTTTACATGATTTCCGTATTAAGGTATTTTGTGAGGACTCACTAAGCAGCGTGTCCTGTGATGCTTAAGTCACTTAATTATTTCGGACGCCAAGCCCCCAAGGTTGGATGCGCACGTACTAAAATTACGGGTCCGGAGGAGCGGGGCTTCACCTTGATTGAGTTGATGGTGGTGATGGCGATCATCGGCGTGCTGGCGGCGCTGCTGTTGCCGGCGTTGTCGCGTTCGAAGACGCGCGCCGCAGCCATGGTTTGCCTGAACACCAAGAAACAGATGTTGTTCGCATGGACGATGTACTCGGGGGACAACAGCAGCCGGCTCGCGTATAATTTGCAGGTGGACCCCACCCGCGGTTCGGGAGCTTCCGGGTTTTTGGCCGCGCCGAGCAGCCCCAATTGGGTGAACAACGTGATGGATTGGGAGTTAAGCTCGGACAACACGAACTTTGATTTTGTCAACAGCCCGACGTCGCTGCTGGCGCCTTACGTAAGTTACTCGGTGACCATGTATCATTGTCCCGCAGACCGGGCGTTGAGCGATGTCCAAAGGCAGGCGGGCTGGACCCAGCGGGTGCGGAGTGTTTCGATGAACGCGATGGTGGGCAATCCCGGGGCACTTTTGCAGCAGGGAGCCAATCTCAACAACACGAATTACCAGCAGTTCCTCAAGGAATCAGACATTCCGAATCCCTCGTACCTTTTTGTATTTTTGGATGAACATCCCGACAGCATCAATGACGGGTATTTCCTGATCACAGACAACGACACCTGGAATGATCTGCCCGCGTCCTACCATAACGGTGGCGGCAGCTTTTCCTTTGCCGACGGGCATGCGGTGATTCATCACTGGCAATGTGCCAGCACCGTGCAACCGCCGGTGCCGGACATCGGCCTGCCCATCTGGCTGCGGGCGGGGGATGAGACTGATTTTTACTGGGTGCTGAAACATTCGAGCATTACGAGGTCCTCCTCCTCCACCTACAGCGGCAACTGATCCCGCGCGCATTACTCCGCATCCGCCCGGGTGCGCTGCGCGAGTTGATAAAAACCACTCGTCAGAGACTAGCGGGTCTGCTATGCTGAAACCCGTATAATTGATTTATGCGAGCGACAAAAATCGAAAGCAGGTTGAAAATTGTTTCGGGCATCGTGAGTCTGGCCGTGGCCTGGTTGCTTGGCGCGCCAGCGATCTTTGGCCAGCCAGCACCCGGCGCCCCGCCCGTTTCACCACTGATGTGGGATTCGATGACGAAGGAGTCGTTCCCCGCAGCGGGCCAGCCGACCGCCGATTTCACCTTCAGCGTGACGAACACCTCGGATTCGGAGGTCGTCATCAACGACGTGCACACGTCCTGCGGTTGCACCGTCGCAAAGACCCCGCCGCGGCCGTGGCATCTGGCCGGCCACACGAACGACAGCATGACCATCTCGGTAAATCTGGCGGGGAAGGCCCTGACTTTTACCAAGGCCATCACGGTGGTTGCCGCCAACCTGCCGAACCAGATCCTGACGGTGACCGTCCATATGCCGGACAGCAATGAAGCCTTGCGGCAGCAACGCATGATGCTGGCCACAACCGACCGCCAGGGCGTTTTCAAAAATGATTGCGCCACCTGCCATAAAACGCCGGCGGAAGGCAAGACGGGACAGGAGTTGTTCGCGGCCGCCTGCGAAATTTGCCACGACCCCAAGGGCCCCGGTGAAACGCGCGCCGCCATGGTCCCCGATCTCCACGCCTTGAATCATCCGACCGATTACGCCTATTGGAAGATGATGATCACCATCGGCAAGCCGGGGACGCTGATGCCGGCGTTTGGCTCGGTGGCGGGCGGTCCGCTGACCGATGAGCAGGTTGATTCGCTGGCAAAAACTTTGGCCGCGACCATCCCCTCACCCGCCCAGACGAACGCGTTAGACATGCTTCAAACGAAGTAGCGGCGGGGTTGTTGCGTCGGGCGGGAGGCCGGGGAAATTTATTTTCGTTCGGCCACTTCCATGCCCACGAGGCAGACGTCATCCACGAAATCCTGGCCGAGGGCGAATCGCCGGATTTCCGCGAGCAAATCATCAAAGAGTTCCGCGGCGGGCAGTTTCGTTCGCGCGCCCACGGCCTGCAGCAGCATTTCATGGGTGTAAAGCTCCTGGTTGCGTCCCTCGACTTCGTAAAGGCCGTCGGTGAACAACATGATCAGGTCGCCTTCGGAAAGCGGACGCCGGGTGGTGGTGTAAATGCCCTCTTCAAAAAGACCGAGGGCGGCGTTGGGCTTGCCGCCGGAATTGCCGAGCGCTTCCACCGCGCCGGTGGTGCGGCTTACGAGCAGCGGCTTGGGGTGTCCGGCGTTGGCATAGCGCAACTCGCCGGTGGCGGCGTCGGCCACCAGATAAAACGCCGTCGTCAGGGTTGGCGAGCCGGTATGCTTGAGGATGGCGCACAAGTCGCGGTTCAGGTGACTGAGTAATTTGCCGGGATCGCCGCCGAGCGGTTTTAGTTCCTCCACGAGCGCCCAAACCATCGCCGCGATCAACGCGGAACGCACGCCGTGGCCCATGACGTCGCAGATGAACACGCCGGCCTCGGTGTCGGACAGGGCGAGGACGTTGAAATAATCCCCGCCAACGGCGCCGGTGGGAAGATAGCGGTGTGAGAAACGAAACCGGCTGTCGGTCGTGGCCGCGCTGCGGGGGAAGGAAGGATACTTTTGGGGGAGCATGGTCTGCTGGATTTCACGCGCCATCTTGAGGTCCTCCTCCATCTCCTCATTCTTTTTCCGCAGGGCCTCGCGACTGCGGCCCAGTTCCGCCGTCGCCTGCCGGATTTGTTCCTCGGCCCGTTTTTGCTCCGTGATGTCCCAGAAGATGCCCTGCAAACCGATGACATTGCCGTGCGCATCGTGGAGCGGTGTCTTCACAACTTGAACGTAATTCTTCTCGCCGCCGGGGAGGGTCCGTTCCTCGACGGCGCCGAAAGTCTTGCGCGTTTCAATGACGCGGCGGTCCTCGCGCTGGTATTTCACGGCCTGCTTCGGCGGATAAAAGTCCGCGTCCGTCCGGCCCAGAATTTCCGCGGCGGTGCGGCCCAGCGTCTGGCAGAACAACTGGTTGACAAAGGTGAAGCGCTGTTCCAGATCCTTGCGATAGATGCTCTGGGGGAGGGTTTCGACGAGCGAATGGTACAACGCCTCCGAGTCCCGCAGTTTTTCCTCGGCGAGCTTGCGCTGGGTGATGTCCTCCACCGTGCCCTCGTAATTGAGCAGGCGGCCCTGCGCATCACGGACGGCGCGGACATTCTCCGCAATCCAAATGATGGTGCCGTCCTTGCGATAAATGCGCGATTCGAAATCCGTCACCGTGTCAAGCTGCTGCATGAGCTGGACGAATTCCGAGCGGCGGCCGGGTTCCACGTATAGCTTGCGGGCGATGTCGCGCACGCTGTTCATCAGTTCTTCCGGGGAGCCATAGCCGTAAATCCGCGCCAGGGCCGAGTTGGCGGCGATGTAATGTCCGTCCGGGCTGGTTTGGAAGATGCCCTCGACGATGTTCTCGAAGATGCCGCGGTACTTTTCCTCGGCTTCGAGGAGGGCGGCGTCCGCGCTCTGGCGTTCGACGGCGTAGCGGATGGCGCGGCCGAGCAACTGGGGATTCAACTGGCTTTTGACGAGATAATCCTGCGCCCCTTCATGCACCGCCTCGATGGCAACGGTTTCGTCGCTCACATGACCGAGAACAATGACCGGGATCCGCGGCGCATCCGCCTCCAACCGTTTGATGTTTGCCAGGCCTGCACCGTCGGGGAGCGACAAATCAATCAGCACAAGATCAAAACCGCCATCGGCCAGGCGGGCCAGGCCTTCTTCGATTTTGGCGACAGACGTCAGTTCAAAGGTCGCGCCCTTTGCCTCGTCGAGAACCCCCTTGATGAGCCGGGCAAAATCGGCCTCGTGCTCAATTAACAAAATTTTAAGAAGATAGGGTTCCATCTGGATCTCACGCCGAAAAGATTCCGCCGACCGACAATTCCCGCCGGCAGCGTGGAAAATCTTCGCGGAAAGCCGGTCCGGCTGCTGCTTTCAAATATTTATGCACAACTCAACCAAAAATCATGTCCGTCGCCGCGCCAAGTAATCAAGTTGTTCCGCCCGCTGGCAAGGAAAATGACTTGTGCAGGCTCAAAGATGGGAGTCATCATTACTCAGTCATTGAATTTGGGCGGAGCGACGGGTCGGCTCTGCGACACAATGTCACGGCATATCTGGCGGCAACGAACCGCGAGTAAAGTTGCGTTTTGGCCATAAATACGTTACTTTGTAAGCGCTTGGGGCGCGGCATTTTGAGGAAGGGACGGTTCGTTACGGTTGAACAGACGCACGGATGCAACTTTCCAATATTTTATGAAAACGAACATGATAAGCGCGGCAAGGGTGGCGGGTTTGGCCGCCCTGCTTCTGGCCTCCGCCGGCGCGGTCTGTGCGTACGCGGATGACAGGATGGCAGCGAACGAAAAGACCACCTCCGGCACCATCACTGTCCTCGATGCGAAGGAGAAGGTCCTCAAGATACAGGGCATGCTGCTGGCAAAAACTTTTGTGCTGGGGGACAATTGCTCGCTGGCCGTGGGCAACAAGGCGGACGCATCGCTCGGTGAATTCCGGCCCGGCCAGAAGGTGACGGTCAATTACCGGGACGCTGATGGTGTGCTGGTGGCCGACCGGGTGACGCAGGACAAGTTGTTCTTCACGGGTGAAGTTGTGGCGGTTGACGGGAAGAACCGCACGCTGACCGTGCGGCACCGGGGCGGGTTGAAATCCTTCAGCCTGGCGGATAATTGCGGGGTCACTCTCAACGCCAAGGCCAGCGGCGCGCTGGACGCGGTGAAACCGGGCTGCCATGTGACCGTGATCTACGAGACTCCGGGCGGACGCTGGGTGGCGCGATGGATTGAAGAGCCCAGCCAGCAGTTCACGGGCACACTGGGCATGGTCAACCTGGAGGACCGCACCATTACGGCCGGCAAGCCCCTGCTGGGCGAGAAGAAATTCCATGTCGGAGATGATTGCGCCATTGTCATCAATGGCAAGGTCGTCGGCCCGGCTCATCTGAAAGATCTGCATCCCGGCATGAGTTGCGAACTGAGTTATGACTCGGTGGACGGTGTCAATATCGTCAACCGCATTGCGCCGGTGACAGCGTCGGATACGCCGGGGACCAGCCCGGTGGCGGGGAACTAAAATCGAGGGGAATTCAGCGCAGCCGGGGTCAGACGCGAACCGCCCAGCGAAGCTTGGCGCTGGCGGCACGAGGATTGGCGCGAACTTCATCCGCGCCGGGCCGGATGACATCCCGCGCGATCGCCGAATAAATTCCGTTGCGTTCGCCATCCCGAAACGAACTTTTGACGCGGCGATCCTCTCCGGAATGAAACGTCAGAATCGCGGCGCGGCCGCCCGGTTTGAGACATGCCGGCAGATGGCGGAGAAACGCCTCAAGCGCGCCGAACTCATCATTCACCGCGATGCGCAAAGCCTGGAAACTTCGGCGGACCGCGGCATCAGCCTCCTCATTCGCGCGTTGTGCGGGCGAAAGCGCCTGGTAAATGACGCGGGCAAGTTCGCCGGTGCGGCGGATGGGACGCTGCGCCTGCGCCCGGCAAACCGCGCGGGCGATGAATTCGGCGCGGGATTCATCCGCATTTTCCGCCAACAACCCAGCGAGTTCCGGTTCGGTCAAACGCGCCAGAAGCGCCGCAGCAGACTGGTCGCGACCGGGGTTCATCCGCAAATCCAGCGGGCCGTCGTGCTTGTAGGAAAAGCCGCGCGCGGGATCGTCAAGTTGCATTGAGGAAACGCCGAGGTCCGCAAGTACCAGATCAACGCCCGCCACGCCTTCTTCGGCGAGGAACTGCGGGAGGCCGGCGAAATTTGTCCGGCGCACCACCAACACCTCCGCGGGAATGCCGGCGGCGCGGAGCCGGGCTTCGGTCTTGGGGAGTTCGACGGGATCAACATCGAGTCCGTATAGGCGACCGTTCGGGAGCAACGCGCGGGCGAGTTCCAGCGCATGACCGCCGTAACCCAGCGTCGCGTCCACGGCGATTTCACCGGGCCGGGGCGCGAGGATTTCCATGATTTCCCGCACGCAAACCGGACGGTGGCTGCCGGCAGGCGTTTTGCCGCTGTCGATGATCTTGCGGACGTCATCGGCATAGCGTTCCGGTTGATGCTCCTTGTATTTCTGGTCAAAACGGCGCGGATGCGTCCCGCGATAGCGGACGCGGCGGCGATGCGGGGCCGCCGGCTTTGCAATCGGTTGAACTGGTTCGGGCTGTTCCACGTGATGCGGCAAGCATAAACGAAAAGCGCGGGTCTAACGAATCAATTTTGCGAAGCGAACCCAAACGCCCGCCGTTCAATTACGCGACTGAAAAAGCGATGGCGGGTTGGGAGACGGAGTTGTGCTCCGGGAATTGGCGGCCACGGTGGAGGCCGGGTCGGGCAGGTCTTTGGGCCATACCGGGAGACGGAGCATGAAGGTCGCGCCAAACCCGATGACGCTCTGACATTGGATGGAACCGGACATGGCTTCGGCCAATCGTTTGACGATGGAAAGCCCCAGCCCAGTGGAGGATTCGCCGCCGGTGGGGCGGGCGGTGAGGCGGGTGAATTTTTGAAACATTTTTTTCTGGTCCGTCTCGCTGATGCCGGGGCCCTCGTCCCGCACAGAAACCAAAATGGAGCCCGCCTCGGGCAGGGTATGCACGTGGACGGTGGTGTTCGGCGGCGAATATTTCACGGCGTTGGAAATCAGGTTGTCCAGGATTTGCAGGGTCGCGGCGCGATCGGCCTTCGCCCAAAGGCCGTCGGACGTACCGACGCGGATGGCGATGTTTTTGCGAGTGGCCGACGGCTGATTGTGATCCACGCTTTGTTCGACCAGGGCGCGGAGGTTGCAGCGTTCCACGTTGGAGGTGAACTTGCCCTGTTCGATCGCGTTCGCGTCCAGCAGGTTGGTAACAAGGTCGCGCATCCGCAACGCGGCGGAGGAAATGAGGCTCACCATTTTATCGATCCGGGCCTGGTCTTTTGTCGTTCGCAGCAATTCCGCGCTGCCCACGATGACCGACAACGGGTTCTTCAAATCATGAGCGGCGATGCCCATGAACTCGTTCTTCTCGTTGTTCAGATGCGTCAGACGACCGTTTGACGCGGCGAGCTCGGCAAGCGCCGTCTGCATTCGGGCAAAGGCCTGGGCGCGGCCACCCTCGAAGATCAACCCCAGGATGAACATGAACAGGATCAACCCAAGATAACCCGCGGCCGACACCACCGACTCCCATCTTGGATCATACATGGGTTTCAGGGTGATGCCCGCCAGGTCAATCCCCGCAATCACCGCGCCGGCAAAAAACGAAATCACCGCCCAACGGCGGGCCGCTTTCCGGCCCACCAGCAACAGCGCGCAGAGCGGCACGCTGACCAGCCACGCAATCGCGTGCCCGTGCAGGCCGCCTTCCACAAAGCACAATCCCGTGAAGCCCAGGGTCAGCGTCAACGCCAGGAGATTTCCGGCCGGCTCCACGGATTTCTTCCAGCTCATCAGAAACGGCGTTGCCGCCACGCCAGTGCTGCAACACACGACGATGGCCGCTCCCCATTTGTGGCCGATCAGGAAATAGAACAATGCGTAGGTGAAGCCGAACAAGGAACCCAGCACGCCGAAGCGCGTCACCAACCGTGCCCGGCGGGCCATCTCGGGGTCTGTCAGCAATTCGGGGGGAATCGGGCGATCCATCAGCGCGCTGAATTTCGCGCCGAGGTTCAAGGCCAGAGACGGCAAAAGTCCCCTGCTCGCGCCGGATGATTCCGCGGCGGCAGGCAATGGATTTGCAGGCTTTCGCCCGTCGTTCATGCCCCAAAAGAAGCGGATTTTGTGCCAATTCCAGACATCAAAATTGACGGTTCGTGTGATTTCGGTTATGCTTGCTGGGTGCAAATGACCGTGCGAATCCGCCTTTTCGTCGCGGTCGTTGGTTTTCTATCGTCGGCCGGGTTTTCCCCAGCGGCACCCCAGGTCATTCCATTAAATCCCCCGCAGTTCTGGCAACGCCTTGAGTTCAGCGTCACGAACGTTCCCGCTGCCGGAAATCCCTTTGATCCGGACAGCATTCGCCTGGATGCAACGTTTACAATGCCGTCCGGGCGGACAACGACCGTGGCGGCTTTCTGGTATCAGGCTTACCAACGTTCGCTTTCGGGCGGATACGAATATGATGCTCCGACCGGCGCGGCCGGCTGGCGGCTTCGTTTCACGCCACCGGAAACGGGGAACTATTCACTTTCCCTGGCCATCCGGACCAATGGGCAGCTTTCCGGGGGGCTGGTAGTCACGAATTTTAGCGTGCCATCCAATGCTCCGCCGGCGCGGTTCGGATATGCCGGGCTCGCGCCGGGCCGCCAGTATTTTCAAACCGGCGACGGCCAGCCGCTGCGGTTGATCGGCGAAGACGTTGGCTGGGGCGATGGGCCGGGCACCTACAGTTACGACACGTGGTTTGCGAACATGCAGGGCGCCGGCGAGAA
>DATMLG010000071.1:0-3504 GCA_035570675.1 Verrucomicrobiia bacterium
AATCTCGCCCCGGCCGTCGGCAAATTGCCAGCGCGTGGCCGTTTCCGAGGGATGCTTCGCCGGCGCGGACCGCAATTCACCGTGGCGCTGCAACCTTTCCAGGATCTCGCGGCCCGGCACCACCAGCTCCCGAAGCCACGCGCGGGCCGAGTCCAGCGGCATGAATTCAATAAACCGCAGCGCCACGTTCTGCTCGCGCGCAAAATCCGCCAGCGCCTCAATCTCATGGTCGTTGATCCCGCGGATGATGACGGCGTTGACCTTCACCGGCTCCATGCCCAATTCCTTCGCCAGCCGGATCGCCGCCAGCACCGCCTCCAGGCCGTCACGTCCCGTGATCTTTTGAAAATTTGCCCGGTCCAGCGAATCCAGGCTGAAACTCACCCTCCGCAGCCCCGCGTCGCGCAGGGCTTTTCCCATCTCTGGAAAAAGAAACCCGTTGGTCGTCAGCGCGAGGTCGGTGATCTCTGGAATTCTTGAAATACGCGCCACCAGCTCGGGCACGTCCTGCCGCAACAACGGTTCGCCGCCGGTCAGCCGGACTTTTTGAATGCCCAATCCCGCCGCGATGCGCACCAACCGCTCGATTTCTTCATAAGTCAGGAGGTTCGCCTTTGGCTGCCATACGCGCGCAATCGGGGTGGAACGCGGCAGGTTAGCCCAGCGGCCGCGGTAGAAATTATGCGCCGCCTCGGTTTCCGGCAGGCAGTAGAGACAGCGAAAGTTGCACCGGTCCGTGATGCTCACCCTCAGGTCACGCAAAATGCGGCCGTGAGCGTCAGCGAGCAGGTTGGCACGGATCATTGTTTGATCGGCGACATCGGATCCACCGTGGGCGTCGAATTCGAAGCCGGAGCATTGGTGATGGGCGGGATGGTCTGGACACTGCCATCGGACTTCACTTCCACGTTCAAATCATACGCGTTCGTGCTCGCGGTCTTGGTATTGCCGGCGAGCGAGCCTTGCATCAGTTTCTGGCCGCCCTTCTGGTCCTGCTGCGCAAAAATTCCCTCGCGAATCCATTCCAGGCGGCGCGAGACGTCCAGTTGCTCCTTCAATTTCTTGACCTGATCACGCAAGACGGCCAGGTCGTTGAACTTCTGTTCCAAATCCGCCTTTTCCGCCTTCAAGCGGTCCAGTTCCTTCAGCAAATACGCCTTGTCCCCTTCCGAGGCGTCCAGCTTCTTCTGGGTGTCGGCAATTTCCGTTTCGAGATTGCTGATGGACCCCTTCAAATCAAGGGCCTGCTTGTCCAGCACCTCGTTCGTGCTCTCCAGATCGGCGATCTTAGCGTCACGCTTCTCGGCCTCTTCCATTGCGGCCTTGAGCGCCGCTTCCTTCTGGCTCAACGTGTCCGTCGCCTGGCTTAAATCGTTGGAAAGCTGCTGAATGTGCGCGTCGCGGTTCGTCACGTCCGTCCGCAATTGCATCGTGACCTGCCGCTCGCTCGCCAGGTCCGCGCTGGTCTGGCTCCAGCCGTTGGAAAGACTGGCAATATCCTGCTGGTCCTTCTTCTGTTGCGTCGAAGCGTCCTGGTTCGTCTTGATCAATCCAATCGCCAATCCCACCGCCACCAGCGCCAAAATTACCACCACAACTTTGATCTTCATAAGGGGCATAACATGCTCACAAAAATGCAACTTGGCAAGCGTCTATCTCGTCTTGATTTAAGAACTTTCTCACCTAAATTGTGGTCATGAAGTTGCCGAGCGAAGTTCCCGTCATGACCCTGCCGCATGCCACCCTGCTGCCCCAGGCGTTCCTGCCGCTTTACATTTTCGAACCCCGTTATCGCCAGATGCTTCGCGATTCCCTCGGCTCAGCGCGCATGTTTTCCGTCGCCATGCAAAAGCCCGGCCGCATCCGCGAAACCCCCTCGCCTGTCGCCGGCCTCGGCCTCATCCGCGGCTCCGTCGAGCACGAGGACGGCACCTCCCACCTGCTTCTGCAGGGCATCGCCCGCGTCGAACTCGTCGAGACCGTCCGCTACAAGCCCTACCGCGTCCAGCGCATCCGGCCTTTGGAATCCCCGCCGTCGAATGACGTCGCCGTGGACGCCCTGCTCGCCAAGGTCCGCGAATTGCTCGATGACCGCGTCAAGCTCGGCCTCTCCTTCTGCCCGACGTTCCTTCAGGACCCCAACTCGCCGCCGTTGCTGCCCGGGCTGCCTCCCGCCGAGTCCCTTGAATTTCTGGATCAGGTCACCGACCCCGGCCAGGTTGCCGACCTCGTCTCCGGCGCCGTCCTCGCCAGCCCGGCCGAACGCCAGACCATCCTCGAAACCGTCCATCTCGAATCGCGCCTCAAACATCTCATCCATTTTTTGATGGCGGAAATCCGCCGCAAACGCAAGGATACCAGCCGATGAACAACACACCTTCCGCCCCCGATGCGACGGCTGATGCCGGCCGCGAAGAATTTCTGTCCGCGCTCTTCGCCAACATGATCATCCAGCAAACCAACATGGCCATGATGCTCCTCGGCAAGGTCGCCCATCCCGAGACCGGCCAGTTCATGCAGGACCTCGAGACCGCCAAGATGTTCATTGACCAGTTGGAAATGATCGAGGCCCGCACCAAGGGCAATCTCTCCAAACAGGAGGACGCCCTGCTCAAACAGGCCCTCGCCGCCCTGCACATGGCCTTCGTTGAAACCGTGGATGCGCCCGCCGCCGGCTCCCGGATTGAGGCCCCGGCCAACGCGCCGGCTCCTTCTGCCGAATCCGCCGCCGCTTCCGCCCCGTCAAATCCTTCCGCAGCACCGTCTGCGCCGTCCGCTGATGCCCCCGCCGCCGCCACGGACGAATCCCGCAAAAAGTTCAGCAAGAAATACTGATTATTTGGTTCCCATCAGCTCCGCCACCTTCGCCCCCACGTCTTTGTGCCGCATCAATGATTCGCCCACCAGGATGGCCTGCGCGTTGCAACGCTCCAGACGTTCCACATCGGCCCGGGTGTGGATGCCGCTTTCCGCCACCAGCAATTTCTCCACCCCGCCGCGTGCCGCGCGCATTTTCGCCGCCAGCCGCTCCGTCGTCCCCAAATCCACCTTGAACGTCTTCAAATCCCGGTTGTTCACGCCGATGACCCTCGCCCCCACCATCAGCGCGTGCTCCAGTTCCGCCTCATCATGCACTTCCACCAGCGCCGCCAATCCCGCCTCCATCGCCAGTGCGTGAAAATGTTTCAACTGCCGGTAGCTTAAAATCGCCACAATCAGCAGGATCGCGTCCGCGCCCCATTCCACCGCCTCCAGGATTTGCCGCTCATCAATGATGAAATCCTTCCGCAACAACGGCAGATCGACCTGTTCACGAATCTGTTTGAGATAGCTCAGATGCCCGTGAAAATATTTTTCGTCGGTGAGCACACTCAGCGCATGCGCCCCGCCGCGCGCATATTCGCGGGCCTGCGAAAGTGGATTGAAATCGGCTGCGATGATTCCCGCTGACGGCGATGCCTTTTTCACCTCGGCGATCACGGCCACATCGTTGCCTAGCTGTAG
>DATMLG010000072.1:0-30634 GCA_035570675.1 Verrucomicrobiia bacterium
CGGCAGCCAGCGGTTCGTCGAATCGCAAAACGCCGCAATCTCCCCCTGCCCGTCCACCACCGGCTTTTCCGCGCACGCATAAATCGTCCCGCTCGTCCCGAAACTCGCCGTGATGACCCCGGCCCGCACGTTGCCCGTGCCGATGGCCCCCATCATGTTGTCCCCGCCGCCCGCGCTCACCAGCACGTCCGCGCCCAGGTCCAGCGTCCGCGCCGTCGCCGCCCGCAGCCGGCCCGCCGGACGGTCGCTCGAAATCAGCGGCGGCAGCTTCTCCGCCAGCTCCCCGTCAATCGCGTCCAGCGCCGCCTTCGACCACTTCCGCTTCCGCACATCCAGCAGCGCCGTGCCGCTCGCGTCCCCGTATTCCATCACCTTCTCGCCCGTCAGCCAGTAATTCAAATAATCATGCGGCAACAACACCGTCGCCAGCCGCTGATAATGCTTCGGTTCATGCTTCTTCAACCACAAAATCTTCGGCGCCGTGTAACCCGGCAACATCGCATTGCCCGTCGCCTTGATCACCGCCTTCAACCCGCCCAGCTTCTTCGTCAATTCCTCGCACTCCGCTTCCGTCGTCGTGTCGCACCACAACTTCGCCGGCCGGATCACCTCGCCCGCCGCGTCCAACGGCACAAACCCATGCTGCTGGCCGCTTACGCCGATGGCCTTGACCTCCGCCGCCGATGCCCGCGCCTGCCGCAGCGCCTGGCGCATCGCGCTCGCCGCCGCGTCCCGCCACGTGTGCGGATGCTGTTCCTTCGCCCCCGGCGGCAGGTCCGGTATCAGCCCGTAAGCCTGCGCGCCCGACGCCAGCACCTTCCCCGTGTTCGCGTCCATCACCAGCGCCTTCGTCGATTGCGTCCCGCTGTCAATCCCGACAATCAATGTTCTCATCCCGTCACCATATCAAAATCCCGGTAATATGTCATTACAACCCCGCTACCCCGAAAGAGTTGCGGAGGGAAGGAGGAATTTTTATAAGGAACTCAGGAAACGAGGAGGACAGGGGCGGATTTTGCCACAGATTGCACAGATGCCACAGATTAAAAATTTCCCTTCCGTGAAATCGGTGAAATCTGTGGCTAATCATCCGTTCCCCTTATGGGTGCAGGCTTAATGGCCGTGTGCTAGCACCCTGCTGAATTTGTTTGATTTTCATGGGAAAACCGTTTCACTCCGTGGAGTTCCCGGGCGTTTCAGACAAAATGAAAGCTCCCATAAAAATCAACTTCAAATCTTTCATTCATCCGGCGATTCACGCCACCCGAGCGTCCGTCTGCGCCGCAGTTTTCATCGTCTCCTCCGGCGCCCAGGCGCAGAATCTGTTTGTGAGCCAATACAACCCCGGCGTCATCACCGAAACCAGCCCTGCCGGCGCGACCAGCACCTTCGCCTCCGGACTGTCTTATCCCGGCGGACTGGCCTTTGACACCGCCGGCGATTTGTTCGAGGCGGATTTCGGCAGCGGCAACATCTATGAATTTACGCCGGGCGGCGGCCGGACCACCTATGCCGCCGTGTCTTATCCCGAAGGGCTGGCCATCGACGGCGCGGGCGACCTGTTCGTGGGCTGTTACCTCACCGGCATCATCACTGAAATCAAGCCCGGCGGCGCGCAGAGCACGTTCGCTTCCGGCTTGAATCAACCTTATGGACTCGCCGTCAACACCGCCGGCGACGTGTTTGAAGCGGATTTTGGCGACGGCAAAATTATCGAAATCACGCCCGCCGGTGCGCAAATAAACTTTGCGGCCGGTCTGAGCGGCCCTTTTGGGCTGACACTCGACGGCATGGGCGACCTGTTTGTGTCGCAATACGGGAGCGGCACCATCACCAAATTCACCCCCACCGGGGTGCCCAGCACGTTTGCCACCGGACTGCGGGTTCCGGAAGGACTGGGCGTTGACAGCGCCGACGATGTGTTTGTGGCAGATTACGCCACTGGCGACATCTATAAATTCACCCCCGACGGAGTGAGAACCACCCTCGCCTTCAATGCCGATCCGACCTTTCTGGCCGTGCAACCCACACCCGAACCGGCGACCCTCGGACTGCTCGCCATCGGCGCCGCCGCGCACCTCCTCCGCCGTCGCCGGCGATAAGCCGGCAAAATTCCCCCTCCTTCCTTCCTGTTTTCCTGAGTTCCTTATAAAAGTCCCCCTTTGTGTTCTTTGCGTTCTTTTGTGGCAATTCCCTCCTTCCCTTTGCGCCTCCGCGGTGAAATTCCCTTGATCTTTCGGGGCTTCTGATCGATCGATCCGACCCGATGCCGAAGTCCAAAAAATCCGCCCGTCGAACCAAAAATCCCGCCGCCTCCCGTCCTTCATCGGCTGTCCGCTACCCAGAACACCCGCCCGAACAAATCAACCCCCTCGACGGCATCACGCTCCACGACGCGCCTCCGGACCCCTCCCTTCCGCTTGTCACGCCGAAGCCAGGCGTAGGCGGAGAGAGAGGG
The DNA here is from genome assembly GCA_035570675.1 of Verrucomicrobiia bacterium. Classification (GTDB taxonomy): domain Bacteria; phylum Verrucomicrobiota; class Verrucomicrobiia; order Limisphaerales; family Pedosphaeraceae; genus DATMLG01. The sequence goes on from DATMLG010000072.1 coordinate 2,459, forward strand.
GCTTCCGAGCTTCCGGGTTCCCATTCCGACCCCGAGCCCCACGCCTCGCGCCCCGCGCCCTTGGTTCCCTTTTATTCAGCTCCGGGAGTGTGGTTGTATCACAACAACTGCCTCGAAGTCCTCGACGCCATCTTTGCCCGTTACCCCGAGGGCCGCTTCGACATGATTTTCGCCGACCCGCCCTATTTCCTCTCCAACGGCGGCATCACCTGCCACGCCGGCAAGATGGTCAGCGTCCACAAGGGCGATTGGGACCAGTCCCGCGGCTGGGAATGGAACCACGAGTTCAACACCGAATGGCTGCGACGCTGCCAGCGCGTCCTCAAACCCAACGGCACCCTCTGGGTCACCGGCACCCATCACGTCATCTTCTCCGTCGGCTTCGCCCTGCAACAACTCGGGTTCAAAATCCTCAACGACATCGCCTGGGAAAAACCCAACCCGCCGCCCAACCTGAGCTGCCGTTACTTCACCCACTCCACCGAAACCATCCTTTGGGCCGCGAAAAACGAAAAGAGCAAGCACCTCTTCAACTACCAGGACATGCGGAAGGTGACGGGGAAGCAGATGAAGACGGTTTGGAGGAAACAAGAGTTTGAACAACCAAGCAACCAGGAAAACAAAGAGGAAAATCCGGACTTGGTTCCGTTGGTTACTTCGTTGTTAACCCCGATTTGGACCATGACCGCCCCCGGCAACGCCGAAAAATCCCACGGCAAACACCCCACCCAAAAACCCGTCGCCCTTGTCGAACGCTGCATCCTCGCCTCCACCAACCCCGGCGACCTCATCCTCGACCCCTTCCTCGGCGGCGGAACAACCGCCGTCGCCTGCATCCGGCTCCGACGCAACTTCGTCGGCGTCGAACTGGATTTATCGTATCTCACCCTCGCCATCCATCGCGCCGATGCCGAAATCATCACCCTCTGGCTCCGCCACTTCCGCGTGCGCGTAACAATTAGTGTGGCGGGTAGGGCGGGCACTCCGCTGCCCGCCAAACGCTTGGGCCGGGATCCGCGGCGCGCAACGGAGTGCGCGCCCTACCTCGAAGATAAAAATGATCTTGATCTCTTTTCAAATCTGATCGATCGATCCGCGCTGGTGTCAGAGAAACCGGAACCTCAGAGCGAACGCATTTTTCACGAGACGAAGTTCGTCTTTCTCTCCTGCGCCGTCGTCGCGTCCGCGAGCGTCGTGCACACCACCGTTGACATCAGCCTCACCGAAGCCTGGGCCCACGCCCCGACCGGCAAAAAACGCGAAACCACCCACATCGTCCGCTGCGAGACCGAGATTTTGAGGGTGAAGTTGTGAGCGCCGGACGGTTTTTCCAGAAAAGGATTGACAGCGGCGTAAATTTTTCCTATCGTAAGTGGAGTCATGCGGGTTTTCCGCATACTAGCTTTCAGTGTGTTGACCGAAGCCTGATAGCTTACTAAATAGGTCGTTAGATAACATGAATACTCCAAATAAAACGGGGTCACGCAATGTGACCATTTCCATCAAGGTTCAACCCGAAGACATCAAGTCCTTCCGCGACCCAAATCAACTCGGCCGTAAACGGTTTGTTTTACAGGTTCCGGTTGAAGAGATTGCGAGAGCAAGCATCGAGTTTGGGCCTAACCCAAGAAACCAAGACATGGGAACCCGCGTCGTCGAAGCTATTCAAGACACGCTGATTTCTCGCCCCGCTTGGTTTCAATACGCGAACAAGGGCATTTTGATGAACGCCCAGGACGCGGAGTACGATAATAAAACGGGCGAACTCCGGCTTGAACTTGACAGGGATATGAAGAATCCCTGGGGTGACAGCCTCGGCGGGAACATGGATGGTGGCCATACGCAGGCGGTGATTATCCAAAAAATCAAAGTCGAACTCTGGCAAAACTTCGAAGACCCCAAGGAGCGTCAATGGGTGAACTTGGAAGTCCTGACGGGCGTTCCGTTCGAAGAACTGAGCTTCATTGCCGGCGCGCGCAACACGAGCGTCTCGGTGAAGGACTTAAGCTTGGCCGTACTGAACGACGAGCTGGATTGGCTTATTCAGGAGTTTGAAAAGGACGGAACAAACCAGCGAATTGCGTGGCGGCAATTTGCGCCTGAACGGGACGTTACGGGCGAAGAAGTCTTGGCTTATCTGTCATTGCTGAATCCAGCGGTGACCGACAAAACGCGTTGCTACGTTGGGGCGGGTAGTTTAATCAAGGGCCTCCGCTCAGGCGGGAGCCAGCCCACGCCAATGATGGCTGAATTGAAAACCGCCGTCCAAGGAAAGGCCGCAAAGTGGATGCGGTTGGTCGACTACGTCCACAACTCAATGGAAGAGTGGTGGAAGCAAAATAAGAGCGACCAGGGGGAAAACGGCAGGTTTGGTGGACTCTGCGGGGTTCAGCTCTCCAATAAGAAGAACCCTCATCAACTGGTATTCCTGCGAAGGACGCAAAATTACCGTGTCGCCAAATCTTGGCTAATGCCGATTGTCTACGGCTTTACAATCGCGTTCCAACAGGAACAGGATGAAAATTTCCTGTATAAACTTGCGGATTCCATTGGCCCCAAATTGATGGAGAACATTTACGACATTACCATCAGCGAGAAGAAGAACCTCAACGCCGTTGGTAAAAACAAGTCGGCTTGGACCTCCAGCATGGCCCTTGTTGATGCTGCTTATATGCGGCTGAAATACGAACCTGGCTCCGCACAAAAGCGCGGCTAAAACAAGCTGATAACTAATTGAGGCGCAGCAGTTCGCTGCGCCTCTTTTTTATAACCCAACACGCGTTCGGTGGACCAAACCGGGCTTACTTGCGTGTCTCTCCTGCTAATGATCTAATCGCGGCGTGAACCTTTCCATGACCGGCACCTTGGCCGCCACTTACACGAGCGGCTCGCAACGCGCCCGCGTGGTCACGGAATCCTGGGGCGAGCAAAATCTTTACTGCCCAAACTGCTCATCCCCAAAGCTTAACCGCCTGGAGCACAACACCAAGGCCAGTGATTTTTCCTGCCCGAGGTGCAAGTTTTGGTACCAGCTCAAGGGCCAGAAAACGCCCATCCGCAGTTCCATCACCGACGGCGCGTATGAATCCATGATGGACGCCATCCGCCATGACCGGACGCCCAATTTCTATTTCATGCAGTACGAACTGGCGACGTGGCGCATCGTCAATCTCCTGCTCGTCCCCCATTTCGCCTTTCCGCCCTCGGCCATCATCAAACGCAAACCCTTGTCCGCGACGGCGCGTCGTCACGGCTGGGTCGGCTGCAACTTCGCCCTTGACCGCATTCCCATTGACGCCCGCATCACCATTGTTCGCGACCAAATCATTGCCCCCGCCGGCGAAGTCCGCGACCGCTTCCGCAAAGTCAAACCCCTCTCCGAACTCTCCGTCACCGAACGCGGCTGGACCCTGGATGTGCTCACTATCGTGAGGAGGCTTGAGGCGCATGGCTTGGGGCCCGAGGGTGGAACCCCGACAGGAAGGATTCGGACTCCGGAGGGTGGAACGGGCGACCCGCCCGTCACGGTCGGCAACTTGCCGACCGGAAGCAGTGTGTTCCCCGCGCAGGGCAACTTGCCGGCCGAAATCCCCTCCCCCCGTCCGGCGAGTTGCCGGACAGTACAGGCCGGTGGCCTGTGCCACCCAGGCAGGGAATTTACCAACCAGGACATTTACGCCTTTGAACGCGAACTCGAAACCCTGCATCCTGGCAACCGTCACATCCGCGACAAAATCCGCCAACAACTCCAAGTTTTGCGAGATTTGGGTTTGCTGCATCATCTTGGGCGTGGCAAATGGAGTCTAAAGCCGGGGTAACCACTCCAAACTTTCTAACTGGGGCAGTTATGATCGGTTGATATGAAAATGGCTTGGCCCGTTGCTCGGGACAAAATCCGCCGGCAGCTTTAAGAGCCTGTTTCAAAAATGCGAGGGTGCCTGCGGCAGGGGATTTTGGTCGGGGACAAGGCGGCGAGTTCCGAGCATCCCCGCAGCGGGCTGTAAGGAACGAGCCAACGCAGTCCCCGACCAAAAGAACCGCCGCCCGCAGGGTTTCGTCGCCAAACCGGTCTGACTTTGACACCAAAACAGGCACTCTCGGATTTTTGAATCAGGCTCTGGATCCTCCGCCATTTCTCCCGCAACCGCTGGCGTATCCGTTAACCCGCAGCCCGGCCAGCCAGCCTCTTTCCATTTGCGCTAACCGTGGATTGGCCTAAAATGCCACCACCAAGCCCGAAAGAAAACGACGACGGCGGCCAGCAAGCCTATAATCTATGAGCAACCTTGTGCCCGAGGAGCTGCTGATTTTAACGAAGACGTACCCGTCGCCGAGCACGAAATATCGGGAAACCACCTGTGTTGCGGCGGTGACGAAAGGAGGGGAGATGCGGCGTCTCTTTCCGGTACCTTTTCGACTCTTGGAGGGAACAGCTCGATTCAAAAAATGGGAGTGGATTCGGGCCAGAGTTCTGAAGGCGGACAATGACCACCGGCCTGAAAGCTACCGCATTGACGCTGATTCCATCAAACGCTCTGACAACGTCATTCAAATAAAACGCGGAGATTGGGGCGACAGGATGAAATGGATTGAAAAGCATGTGGTGAGTGATTTTTCAACCCTCGAACTCCGCAGGCAGCGGAGCGGGGAAACTTTGGGTTTCATCCGCCCGACATGCATCTTGAAACTCGAAATCACTGCATTAAAGGAAACTGCCTGGACGGAGGCGGACCAGGCGAGACTTTCCCAGGACGGATTGTTTGACAGTGCAGCCGTCAAAAACCGGGCGCAGTTGAGGAAACTGCCGTTCGATTTCCATTATCACTACGAATCAGGCGGAAGCGTCCACCGGCACAAACTTGTGGATTGGGAGGCCGGAGCCCTGTTCTGGAATTGTTTTCGCGATCACGGGCCGAAGGGATGGGAAGGCAAGTTTCGTCAAAAGTTGGAATCGGGATTTCAAGAAAAGGACCTCCATTTTCTGATGGGAACCATCCACCGTTTTCCCGACCAATGGCTGATTGTGGGTCTGGTGTATCCGCCTAGGCCGCCAGCAAAGCCGGCCGTTCAACAACTCGGCCTTGGATTGGGCCAGTGAGATGGCTGATGCGGAGCGGGGTAATAAAACCGGCCATCGCCTCTGCGACATATTTTCGGTGACAGAAATTATAATCTTCCTCGAAACAAAGCAGACAGCAGCGACTCCGCCGTGCGGCCTCGGCGAGTTCTGAGAGGGCTAATTCTTGCGCCGTGAGATATTTAAGAAAACGGTCGGTATATTTTTCCCAGTCCCCGTTTTCCCGGTAATCATGCCGGATCGGTTTTGGGCAGCCCAACGCCGCTACGTGCAGGTACCCGACGCCTCGTTGCAAGGCCGCCTGACTCAGCGCATTTTTTGAAAACCCCTTCTTCCGGCTCAACGGAAGCTCCCTGACATCAATCAATGTTTCTACATTGCAACGGCTTAGAATGATAAAGAATTCCTGCAGTGAAAGACCTTCATAGCCGATTGTCATTAGCTCAATCATAAAATCGCTGGGGGTTTCAAATCAACGTATCCGGATTAATTAATCTAATCAACCATTATCTATCCGGCAAAACCGGTCGCCGTCAATCAAAGCATACGCCACGCCATTCCGTTCACAACCCGGCGCAACCAAATCATTGCCCCCGTCGGCGAAGTCCGCGACCGCTTCCGCAAAGTCAAACCCCTCTCCGAACTCTCCGTGACCGAACGCGGCTGGACCCTGGATGTGCTCAACATTGTCAATCGGTTCCGCAATGCAGTGGGTGGAACGGGCGACCCGCCCGTCACGGTCGGCAACTTGCCGACCGGAAGCAGTGTGTTCCCCGCGCAGGGCAACTTGCCGGCCGAAATCCCCTCCCCCCGTCCGGCGAGTCGCCGGACAGTACAGGCCAGTGGCCTGTGCCACCCAGGCAGGGAATTCACCAATCAAGACATTTACGCCTTTGAACGCGAACTCGAAACCCTGCATCCCGGCAACCGGCACATCCGCGACAAAATCCGCCAGCAATTGCAGATTCTCCGAGACCGCGGTTTCCTCCGCCATCTCTCCCGCAACCGCTGGCAGGTCTTGCCCGCTTCGTGAAAATTCGTGCAATTCGCGTCTCGCTTCCTCCGAAGAACCGGCTTGACGGCTGGCGCAGATCGCGGGAAACATTCGCGCACATGAAATCCATCCTTGCCCTTGGAGCCGCCCTCGTCCTCGTGACCGCCGCCGCCCGTGTTTCCGCGGCCGGGGACGCGCCGATCAACACCCTCACCCCCGAGGAAAAGGCCGCCGGCTGGATCCTGCTGTTCAATGGCCAAGACTTCAACGGCTGGCACAACTTCAAGAAGGACGGCGTCCGGCCCGGCTGGCAAATCCAGGACGGCGCGATGGTCGTCGTCAACCCCAGGGAAGCCGGCGATATTGTCACCTCCAACACGTACGGCTGGTTTGAATTGCAGCTCGATTACAACATCTCCGAGGCCGGCAACAGCGGCATCATGTATCATGTCACCGAAGACGGCCGGGCCACCTACGAGACCGGTCCCGAGTTTCAATTGGAGGACAATGAGAAGGCGGCGGACCACATTCGTTGCGGCTGGCTTTACCAGCTTTATCAGCCCCCGGACGACCCCACGACCGGCAGGCCGCTGGATGCCACCAAGCCCGTCGGCGAATGGAACCACATCCGCCTGCTCATCAGTCCGGACAAATGCGAGCACGACATCAACGGGGTGAAATATTTTGAATATGTCCTCGGCAGCGACGACTTCAACGCCCGCGTGGCCAGGTCCAAGTTCCGGACCATGCCCAATTTTGCGAAGGCGGACGCGGGGTTCATCGCGCTCCAGGGCGATCACGGTTCCGTGTCCTTCCGGAACATCAAGCTCCGGCCGATTCAGGATAAAAAATAATGCGATTATTTACTTGACACAGGGTGCGTCTTCATTTAGATTGCCCACGTGATACGCGAGAAACGTCTGATTTCATTGATTGTTCCACAGTTTTTACAACTGCCGCTGGAAACAGTTTGCGAATCACTTTGTGCGCGGGTTGCTTGGTTAAACTCTTAACTTTTTTCATATATGGACATGAACCTGGTTAAACTGATTGAGGAGTTCGGGAGCGAGGACAAATGCCGCGATTACTTGGAGGCGTTGCGCTGGCCAGACGGGGTGTGTTGTCCGCGCTGCCAGTCCAAGAGTGTATCGAAGATTGTGGAGCGCAGCCAACACGACTGCAATGCCTGCCGCTACCAGTTCTCCGTTACCTCCAACAACGCTTTCCACGATACCCACCTGCCCTTGTGGAAATGGTTTTTGGCCGTGTATATCATGTGCGAGGCCAAAAAAGGCACCTCGGCCAATCAACTCAAGCGCACGATTAGCGTTTCGTACAAGACAGCGTGGTATCTCAGCCATCGCATCCGCAATGCCATGCAGGAAACGACCCGCTTGAATGGCGTGATCGAAGTGGACGAAGCCTATTTGGGCGGCAAGGGACGTGGCGTGGGAAGCGGCCCGGCGGACAAGGCTCCGGTGGCCGGGATGGTCGAGCGCGGCGGCAAGGTGCAATTGGAGGCTCTTAGCCATGTCAGCCAGGGCACGCTCACCAAGTTCATCGAGAGTCACTTGGGCATGAATGTCAAAATGGTCATAACCGACGCACACCCCGGCTACAACCGCGTGAAGGGCATCGCGCCACACAAGAAAATCAACAAGAAGGCGGGAGAAGCTACCAGTCAGGACCACACCAACACCATCGAGAACGTCTGGAGCCTGCTCAAACGCAGTCTGATTGGCTCCTACCACAAGGTCAGCACCAAGCACCTGCCCGCTTACTTGGATGAAATCGCCTTCAAGTTCAACAACCGGGACAATGAGGACCTGTTCCGCGATACGCTGCTTAAATTGTTGGGCGGTAATCATGTGAGCTTCAAAGAATTGGCTGCTTAATACTTCTCTGCTTATGCGTTATAAGAACCCCGCCCGAAAGGTTCTTGCCGATGGCAAACGAGCCGCTGCTGGCATCTCCCTTACCACCAAATGCCTCGGCTGCGGCAAGAGCTATACGCACAAACTTCCGTGGTTTCAGCGATACGATTTTAAATGTCCCGCGTGCGGGGGAGAAATTGACAGCGAACCATTGCGCCAGATGACGATAACGGCGGCGCAAGACCTTCTGCTCAGTCTCAAACGCTCGCAACGCATCCAGGGCGGCGACTAAAGTGCCCACATGGGCGCACATTGCACTACACTTGGCCGTGCCCGAAATTCCGCGAACCAAGTTCCGCCTGGGAGTCCCTGGGCGGACCCGCTTGATTTTATCTAAGGCGTTCATTATCATCAAAATACCATGAGCAATATCATTACACTACCCATCGGGCCGCGCATTGACGCCATTTCAGAGCGATTACAGGACGAGCTTGAGGCGCACGCGAACGAATGCCGCTCCCACAACCCAAAATTGACAGATGACAGAATCATTTTCGAGGGCTGGGCAATCCAGAAGATCGCCGGGTTGCATTTTCTGGTTTTGGAACTGGTGCAGCGCGTTGGCGAGCTCGAAGCGCGTAAGAAACGCTGACTTTAGCGCTGGCATGCCGGAGAATTTTTAATGTTCTTTTCATATACTTGCTTCAAGTAAATAAGCGCAAAAAATAATGTCCGTGGGCGCGGGCTCCGCTTCCTGTAGTTGGTAGGGTCATCGCGCTGCGATGACCGTTCGGCCGGGCGCCGCAGCGCAGCACCCCTACCTTTGAATGCGTGCCTTCCGTTGGCGGAAGAACAGCGCACCCGCCCCGACTGCCAGCAACCCCAACGTCCCCGGCTCCGGCGTGGCATACACGCTGATGGCATCGATCTCCGGATTGCCCCCTCCCGAAGCATAGAAACCCAGATAGGTCGAAGTGCTGGTCGCCGTAAAATCCAGGCTGAAGAAACTCCAGACCGTATCGCTGTTGTCCGTGAAGCTCCCTGCCGAGGAGTAAGGGGAGAGTTGAACCCCAACCGACCACGGCCCAACGGGCTGGCCGTTCGGCCCGGTGTTGCCGGTGAATTCACCAGGTTGCGGGATTCGGGAGGCGAAAGTTAACTGGTAAGTCGTGCCCACCGCGGTGGTGATGGTCTGGTACATGTCCGGCTCGCCCTGAAACAGAGTAACATATTTGCCGTTGCCATCGGCGTCGCCGTAGAAGGTGTTGGGAAAGCCAAAAGTGCCGTTCCAAGGCCCCCCGAACAACGTGGCGAAGTTGCCATCCTGGACCAGGTTCGGGTTGGCGAGATAAATCTGCGCGGCCTGCCCGCACTGGCAGAATCCCGTCAGAAAAGCCAATACGCATGCGCCTTGAACGAAGTATTTCCTCATGCCCCGGTTTTCTCACAAGCCGGCACTTTGTCAACCCGGAAAAATAACCACGACGGATGCCGCCTGCTTCGTGACAATTCGCGCAATTCGCGTCTTGCTCATCTTTCCCCTTTGCGTTCCCCGCGAGAAATTCCTCTTCATTCCGTTAATCCTGTCAAAAGTCCGTTCCTGATTTCCTGAGTTCCTAATAAAAATCCCCCCGTTTAATCACCCTTGACCGACAACTGGCCCACGCCTGCCTCCGGCACTGTGTTGGAATGAGTTGCCTCCTCGGGCAGATGCAGAATGACGGCCGTGGGCGACCAGGTTTTCCATTTGTCATCCGCTGTTTCGTTGAAGACAAACGTGGCGCCGTTCGTCGCGGGATTTTGCGCATCGGGCGGCGTCGCGAATTCAATTCCCCCGCTGATGATCGTTTTGGGCGAGTCCGCGCTGATGTCGATTCCCTTGAAAAGACCGGCATGCAGGCTCAATTCGCCGGCATTCCAAAACTTGGATTCCATGCGCACCAGCGGGGCGTATTCCGCCCAAACGCACGCATGAATCACCACTTCGCGGCCGTTGGCGGCCAATTGATAGTAGAGCACTTCGCCGACTTGGATTCCCCGGTAATACACGGGTGTTTGTTCCTGCACGGACCCGAGATGCGTCGCAACCAGGCTGATTTGGAGCGCATCGGGCTGCTCGTCAACCGGCTCCTTCTCCACGCCGGCAAATGAGTTCGTGGGCGGCCCGGTCCCGGGCTTCACCGCAATGTACTCGCCGGAAATAATCGTTCTCAATCCGCTGATTGACCCCACCTTCAGTTCCGGCCTAACAATCCAGAACACCGACCCCGCGCGGGCCAGGCCGCGGGCCGAGCCCGTCAACTGCGTCCTGACCCTCACCTTTTGGTTGTCCTTGGTCAGGGCAATCCCCGTCACCTCGCCCACATTCGCCCCCCGAAATTTCAACTGCGTGTTCTTCTCCTCCAGTCCGTCCGCGTTTTCAAAATAAATGGTGATCGTCGGCCCGGTTGAGACAAAATCACGGTACGCAAACCACGCGCACAGGCATGCCGCGCCAAATGGCACCAGCCACAGCAGCCATGCCGTGCGGCTTTTCACGACGATCGCCGAGGGCAGCCTCGCGGGCCCTGCGGCGTGATCCGTTGATTTATGCAGGTTGGTTGACATGGTTGGTTCCGTCCCAAAGGAGGCGGGGATCGAAGCTGAGCGTGGCCATGAGGGTTAATGCCACCACCGCCGCGAATGAAAAGACACCCGCGCCGGGATGAACTGTCGCCACGCGGCCCATCTCAATCATCGATACCGCGATCGCCAGCAAAAAAACCTCGAGCATGTTCCACGGATCAACCACCCGGATTATTTTGTAGGCCCAGGTGCGCGCCCGTTTCCAGCGCGGATGGCCCACGGTCAGCGGAATGAACAGCAGCCCGGCAATTTTAAACGCCGGGCTCAGGATGCTGGTGCAGAACACCAGCGAACCGATGAAGTATTGCTGATGCGTGAAGAGCGATTTGATTCCCTGGAGGATGGTCGTCGACGAATGCAGCCCGTGATATTCCGTCGTCACAATCGGATAAATGTTCGACGGGAAATAAAGGAACAAGGCCGCGAGCGAGAATGCGATGGTGCGCGTGCGGCTGTCCGGACGGCGCGCGAACAATCGGAAGTGACAACGCGCGCACTTGGCGAGCGAGCCTTCCGGCACCCGGCCGGCCCGTTGCACCAGACCGCATGTTTCACAGGCGACTATTCGGTCTGCATCGTGTTCCATCGCTCGTCCTCGCCATGCCCCGCTTCTTTCCCTGGGTTTGACGCCTTCCCGCCGCGCCAAACCTCTCCGACCGGGAATCAGCACATGCCTTCCCGGCAAATCATCCCATGCTGACTGTATGCGCGCCTTCGGCCACTTCCTGGATCAACTTGCGATTGAACGCCGGCAGGTCATCGGGTTTCCGGCTGGTCACCAGGCCATTGTCAACCATGACTTCCTGGTCCTTCCAGATCGCGCCCGCGTTCTTAAGATCACTCTGAATGGATTCATAGGAGGTGACGGACCGCCCGCGAATCACCTCGGCGTCAATCAACGTCCACGCGCCATGACAAATCGCGCCCACCGGCTTGCCGGCTTCGAAGAATGCCTTCACAAACTCCAGCGCCAGGGTGTTGCGGCGCAGATGGTCGGGATTCATCACCCCGCCGGGCAGCACCAGCGCGTCGTAGTCGTCTGGATCAGCCGAATCCAACGGAATATCCACGTCCACTTCCGTGCCCCAATCGGTATGGTTCCACCCCTTCACCTTGGTCTGTGAGGGCGATATGATTTCGGTTTCCGCGCCGGCCTCTTCCAACGCCCTCCGGGGCGAGATCAATTCGACTTGTTCAAAGCCGTCCGCGACCAGGATCGCAATTTTTTTTCCGTCCAAAACATGGCTTTCGGTATTTGATTTCGTTTGCATGTAACTAAGATTGTTTGTCGCATTGCCCGCGCGCCGAGGCTGCCATGGCGCAATCACTTCGTTCTTCGCGATGCATTAACCAACTACTTTTAGCTCAACTCGTGCCATGGTCGGATTCGCGGCTTTTGCTCATGCAGCCTTGGAATCCGGCGAATCGGATTCCCTTCATGCAGGCCGCTTTACGCATGTTTGAAGAATTCCGCCATGAAGTCTCGCAATACCCGCTGACGCCGCATTCTGCGGCGATTTACTCGCAAAAGGGGCACAAACTGCGGTCTTATTTCTTGAGTAATTCCACCGACCCCTTGTCGGGCGGATCGTTGGTTTCCGTCCGGAAACGTTCGGCTTTTTCGGCCTTTTTTTCGACCTGTTGGATGGTCACCGGTTCGTCCAGTTTGGGAAGCAAGGATCTGACGAACGCGTTGCGAAGTAACGTCCCGATGGCCCGCCAGACGCCGATGCTGTTGTCGTGATAGCTTCCGGAAATGGGCACCTTGGTTGCCAGTTGATCTTTGAACTGGTTTTTCAGGACCGTCGCTGTGCTCCCGACGATTGCCTGCCAGAAAATTTCGAGGGCGTTTTTTTTGCGTTCCTTTTCCCACTCGAATACCCGCAGATGTTCAAAGAACACCTTGAGATATCCGTCATAACTTCCGTCCTTGGCCGCGACGGAGGCGTACAAGGCAAACATTCCATTGTCCACGTCAAATTTCCCGTACGCCTTGAAGAAATCATTCAGCGCCGTCATCGTTACATTGGTCAACTGGGCGGTCAGTTGGTAGGTGGGAGATTCCCGCATGGGGTTGAGTTGCAACCGCAGGTCCAGCCCGCCCCCGCCCACGGTTGAGCCCCGGGCAATGACCCCGGCGGGCAGCTCGTCCTTGATTTCGCGCGAATTGCTCAAGTTGGTCGCGGTGATCGAGACATCACGCAAAAAAATGTCCACCGGCGGGGTTGAATTCGGACTGCGGAAATGAACCTCGCCGCCCATGATTTCGATTCGATTCAGCTTGAATGGAGACAGGTTGTTGAGAATCTTGTCCCAGCTCTCGTTCGTTCCGGTCTGCGTTTCCTCAAAGTTCAGCCGGGGGTTCAGCATGGTGGCCTGGCCCACAATCGCTCCGTGAAAAAGTTCCCGCCATTCCAATGAGAAGTTCACCCTGGTCGCCGCAAAGAATGGCGTCTGTCCCCCGTTGGCCCGTTTGACGATTTCAATGGCGTGGATCCGATACTGCCCCCGCCATAATTGCAGATCCACGTGCCCGATCCGCCCGCCATATTCGCGGGACTGGTTCAACTGGCGGTTGACATAGCTCTCCACTGCAAATGGCAGGCACAGCCGGATGCCCACCAGCACCGCCACCACAACCAGCACCAGCGTGCGCGTGCGCCGGAAAATCCTGCGCCGACGGTCGCGCAACGATGGGGTTTTCTTCTGCATTATTCAAATGACGGGCATTGACCGAAACCGACCGGCAGGCGGGAACTGTCAAAGTTGGCGCCTGCCGGCCGCTTCAGCTCGATCATCTCCCCGGCCGGTTCCCGGCCGGGATGACGCCCCTTTCACCCTCCAATGGCTTCTTCCAGGGCTTCCTCGTTCTTGGCGACGGACAGCTCGTTGAGCGTCTTGTCCGCTGCTTTTTCTTCCCCCAGAATTTCCTCCAGAATGTCCGCGGCCTCGCGATTTCCCAGCAACGCGGCCCACGCCTGCAGGCAGCCGTAGGACGCGATCTCGTAATGTTCAACTTTCTGCGCGGCGGCGATGATTGCCGCGTTGATGCTCGGCGATTTCTTGTTCTCGGACACGATGTCGTCCGCCTCGTCCACCAGGCCCGCCATCGCCGGGCACTTGTTTTTTTCGGGCTTCTCGCCGAAGGCGGCAAATACCCTTTCCAGTTTTTCCACCTGGCCTTCGGTTTCATGAAGGTGGGACTCCAGGGCCGACTTCAATTCACCGCAGGTCGCCGCCTCAATGAGATTGGGTAATGACTTCACCATGCGATGCTCGGCGTCATAGATGTCCGCCAATTCCTCCAGAAATAGATCTCTAAGTGTTTTCATGATTTTCGTTTTCGTTTGTTTGATAATTTGTAAAACGGCAGCCGGATATTCCGGTTGCGTGGTCTTCTATACCTGCCTCAGTTAGCTAGTCGCATACCCGGAATGGAGTTTTTTCTTAACCAATGAACAACATGGCTTTGCGTTCGGCGTCCTGCGCCTGCTCCTCCTGTCCATGCCGCAATCTGCGAATAGCCCCTGCTCCCCGCCGCAAAATGCTTCCAAAAAGGAAGCATTCATTTTCCGGGCGGCGATTTGTAGTAAACAATTCACCGGCTGAGGTTTGAAATCGGGCCTAAATGGCACCGGTGAGTAGAATACACGGCCTGACCGGTTCGTTGGCACGTTTGAGGCTAAAGAATAAAACAACGAAATAAATGTCATGCTTGACTGTTACGTCAACCCAGGCCGCACATGATAAGAAAATTGAAAACAGGTGAATTCCGGCTCTACTCCCGGAAGCGGAACAAGAGCACAGGGAAGCGTCGCAACTTGGGCACCTTTTCCAGCCGCGCAAAAGCCGAAAAGCATGAACGCGCGGTCCAATACTTCAAACGACATGGCTGAACTCGTTTGCAAAACAGAACAATATTATTTATTGGCGGGCAGACCAAAAACCATGAACCAAGGAAAGTTATGAACAAGCTCGAAGTAAAAGGGGACTGGAACATCATCAAGGGCAGATTGAAACAAAAATTCGCGAAACTGACCGACAACGACCTTCGTTTTGCGGAAGGACAGGAGGAGGAGCTGGTCGGGCGCCTTCAGAAACTCACCGGCCGCACCCGGGCGGAGGTTGAAGTAATCATTCGCGAAAGCCTTTGAAGCGGGGCCTTGCCGGCGGGCAAGTCTGGTAAATCTGATGAAATTGAAAAATCAAAACTGAAGGAACATCATGACACCGATCATTGGAGCAATAGGATACGCGCTGATTTATCTTCTGCTGGGCGGGGGCTTTGGCGGAGCCCTGTTGATTTTCATGGTTGCGAAATTGTTTCGCAAGTGAAGCTGGCGGCGGTCTTTTCAACCGGAGAAGCTGATGAAAATCGCGGCCAGCCAGATCAAGCGCTATAAGGAAATTGTCCGTCTCTTGTGGAAGTACGGCCGTTCCGACCTTGTCCGTCAACTGAATGCCGACGAAGGCCCGGAGCGGCCCGAACCGGAAAATGTCGAGGGTGTAGAACCAATCCCGGAACAATTGGCCGATGACTTGGAGGCCATGGGCCCGACCTATATCAAGCTCGCGCAAATCCTGGCCAGCCGGCCCGACCTTGTTCCTGAAAAGTACCTGGTGGCCTTGGCAAGACTGCAGGACAACGTCAAACCATTTTCCTTCGAAGAAGTGGAAAAGGTGATCACCGCCGAACTGGGGGTGAGGCTTTCGAAGGCGTTTTCATTTTTTGAAAGGAAGCCGATTGCGGCTGCATCCCTCGGGCAGGTCCATCTGGCCCGGCTGCGGGACGGGCGGCCCGTCGTCGTCAAAGTCCAGCGCCCGGACATCCAGGATCAAATAGCCCAGGACTTTGAAGTCCTCGCCAGCATTGCCGGATTCCTAGACGCGCACACCGAGACCGGCCGACGGCACCGTTTCTTGACCGTTTTGGAAGAATTTAAAATCGCCATCCAGCAGGAGCTTGATTACGCGCGCGAAGCCGAAAACCTGCGCGTGCTCGGCGAAAATCTGAAGGATTTCGAACGGATTCAAATCCCGCGGCCAGTTTCCGATTACAGCACGCACCGGGTCCTCACCATGGACTACATTGAGGGACGAAAAATTACCGCCTTGAGCCCGCTGGTGCGGCTGGATTTGGAGGGGCATTCCCTCGCGGAAGAACTGTTCACGGCTTATTTGAAGCAGGTGCTGGTGGACGGCGTGTTTCATGCCGACCCACATCCGGGAAATGTGTTCTTGACCGAGGACAACCGCATCGCCTTGTTGGATCTGGGCATGGTGGGCCATACCACGCCGGCCATGCAGGAAAATCTGCTCAAGCTGCTCCTGGCCATTGCGGACAACGACAGCGAAACGGCGGCGGATGTCGTCGTGCGCATCAGCCAGCAACGGGACGAATTTGACCGGATGGAATTCATCCGCCTGGTCCGGCAGGTGATGGCGGCCCAGCAAAACGGCGGCTTGCAACAACTCGACATCGGCAAGTCGCTGCTCGAAGTAAGCCGGAGCGCGGCCGACAACGGGTTGTTTATTCCAAGCGAACTCGCGCTCCTGGGCAAAACGCTCCTCCAATTGGACGAAGTCGGCAGAATTCTCGACCCCGCCTTCGATCCCAACGCCTCCGTCCGCCGCAACATATTTGGGTTGGTGTCCCAAAGAATGCGCAAAAACACCACCCCCGCCGGCGTCCTGCATTCCTTGATCAATACCAAGCAATTCATGACGGCGCTTCCGGCGCATCTGACGAAGATAATGGATTCTCTCGCCAACGCGGAATTTGAAGTGAAGGTGAAAACCATGGATGCAGGAGTGGTGGTGGAAGGAATTCAAAAGGTCGCCAACCGCATCACCGCAGGCATCATCCTCGCCGCGCTGATTGTGGGGGCGGCGTTGTTGATGCGCGTGCAGACTGATTTCCGCATTTTCGGCTACCCGGGCCTCGCCATTCTTTGTTTTCTGGGCGCCGCCGGGGGCGGATTTTTTCTGTTGATGACGATTTTGTTGCAGGATCGCAGGCAGCACAGAAAAAAATAATCTCACGGTGCATAACGGGAAAAGGAGGTTTTATGAGCGTTGAATGGATATTGTTGATAGTCCTGCTGGTGATCTTGATTGGCGCCCTTCCTGCCTGGCCGCACAGCCAGTCATGGGGATACGCGCCGAGCGGAATGCTGGGAACGGTTCTGATCATTCTTTTGATTCTCGTGCTGCTCGGCAGAATCTGACTCTCAGTCATTTCGCCGGGAACCGCGCTAGGATCTGACGGGGCGGGAAGAAATGACAATGGTGACCCGGGGAGCTTTCACGTCCGTCAAGCTGCTGCGTTCTGGATGGCGACGTTGAGTTGTTCGATATCATGAGTTCAAGGAATGGGTGATGCATTCGGGAGATGCAAATTGCGAGTCACCCGCCGCAAATTCCCTTCGTTCCGGGTGGACCACGTTGCCCGCGCATTCACAAGTCCAAGAATATCAAGGGGAGTAGCCCTCGAAACAATTTGGCACGTGGAAAGCTAAAGTACAGATGGAAGGTAAGTGCGGAGATCGGGAAGGCTGACAGGATACAATGGGCAACCAGGACACGAAGACAGCCGGACCGGCTCAGATGCCTTGCCTTCCGTTTTGAATTTTAGCCGGACAGTTTGAGCGGCGTCGCCAACGGGAAGCCCAAAGGCGTGACGCCGCCCATGGGAAAAGAAAAGTAAAAATTATGTTACTGAAAGGATGTTTATGAAAACAAACATGCTAAAACCGATCCCCGTCCTGAGTACATTGTCCCTGGCGTTGGGGCTGCTTGTGATGGCGCAATACACTCTTGTTTCCGCGCGCGCTGCAGATGCCTCCATGAATCAAGGACAGCTCTCGGCCGCCGATTACAAGTTTGCCGCTCTTGCGGCCCACGGCGGCACACTGGAAGTGGCCCTTGGCAACCTCGCGCAAAAATCGACCACCCACGCCGTGAACCAGTTCGGCCAGCGCATGATCGATGACCACGGCAAGGCCGGCAAACAATTGAGCGATCTCGCCGCCAAAAAGGGCGCCACCTTGCCGGCCGGCATTACTGACGAACAACAAAAGCAAGTTGACAGCCTCAGCCTCCTGTCCGGTTCCGACTTCGACCGCTCCTACGTAAGCTCCATGGTTCGCGCCCACAAAGCCGATTTGAAGGAATTTAAGCGCGCCGCCGAGGAAGTCCAGGACCCGGACCTCAAGGCCTTCGCCGCAAACATGGTCCCCATGATCCAGGAGCATTTGTCCATGGCGGAATCCCTTGACGAAAACCTCAAGTCCGGATTGTCCCTCAACAATTAGTTGCCCCTGTTGCGTATGCCCGAACCCGGAGCCAATTCACTCGCACGAAGGGACCGGCTGGAAGGAAAATCACCGTCCACTCAGGCGGGAGAATTTGTTCGCGAGGAAATTCGGCACATTCGCCAGGGCAAACACGGAGCGCGCTCAACCAGCCAGGCCATCGCCATCGGCTTGTCCCGGGCGCGCCGCGCGGGTGTGAAACTCCCTCCTCCGGCAGGCGGCCGGGCCTCGGAACGCGTGCGTCACCAGGCGCAAAAGGACCTCGCGGCCGGAAAAAACAAGGCCGCGCACACCATTTCGACGGCCCGCTCTCGCGCGACCCTCCGTGCATTGCGTCGGGAAAATCGCGTCGCCGCCTCCAGCCGCGCACTCGCGCAACAAGCGCGGCGGAGCGCCCGTCGAAAAAGTGCGGCCAGACGTTCGACCATCGCTCGCAAGGCGGCGCAAACCCGCGCCCGCCTGCGCGCCGGAAGATAACAAAATGAAAATCAACGAAATCATTTCCCAGGAACCCGTATGCGTGTCACCCCGCACCACCGTGCTGGAAGCCGCCCAGACGATGAAAATACTCGACGCCAGCATGCTTCCGGTTTGCGAGCACGACGGGCTGGTGGGCACCGTAACCGACCGCGACATCGCCATTCGCGCGGTCGCCGGAGGTTGCGATGCGAAACACACACCCATCGGCGAGGTGATGACCGAGGACCCAATTTATTGTTTCGACGACCAGGAGGCGGACGAGGCCGCGCAAATCATGCGGGAGCATGAGGTCCGCCGGTTGCCCGTGCTCAACCGCGAAAAGCGGCTCGTCGGCATCATCTCCCTCGGTGAGCTGGCTGCCTGCAATGGAAACGAAGAAATGGCCGGTGAGGTCCTTGGCCGCATCGCTGTTGGCTCACTGGCCGCGCGAAACCACGCCATTGCGGTCAAAATGGAAATCCAACCGGAGCCCCTCATGTTATGATGACTGCCAGCGCATCCCTTTCAAAACTCGCCGGCGGTTTTGCCGGTTGGGGAGTTCCCGCCACGAATCCGGCCGAACTGAATTTGATGCTCCGCAGAAATGAAGACATCATCGTCGTGGACGTGCGTGAAACCGAGGATTACGAACGGGGGCATGTGCCCGGGGCGCTCAATGTGCCCCCCGGCCGGTGGCAGGATTTCGCGCTCCTGGGTGAAGATGCCTTGAACATCATTTATGGCTATTCCGGACGCTGCCATCTCGCGGCCCGCGCCGCCCGGACCTTCACCGGCAATGGCTGCCAGGTCATTGAAATGACCGGCGGTTTTGAGGCGTGGAAGTCGGACAATTTTGAAATCCACGCCTTGTAATTCGCGCCTCGTCCCCGGTCCAAATCAAACCAGCGCCAGTTGGGCCACCGCCTGCCTTTCGCTATCCAAATCCTCCGCCACCAGCGAATAAAGCACCGCGTCCAGCGGCTTGCCCTGAAGCACCAGCCGGTTTCTCAATATCCCTTCCTGCTTGGCTCCCACTTTTTCCGCGACGCGCTGACTCGACCGGTTCCCGAGCGGCACAATGATGTCCAACCGGTTGAAACCCAGTTCCTGCAAACCAAAACGCGCCGCCAGTCTCACGGCGCTGGTCGCGATGCCCCGTCCCGCCTGGCTGCTGCGCACCCAATAACCCAGATTGGCGACGCGGTGCGTCCGGTTGATTTGACTCAACCCCGCGCTCCCCAGGAATGTCCCGTCCCTCAAATCGTAGATGACAAAACTAAAACTTTCGCCGCGTTCCCATTTCGTGTCGCAGGTCGAAACGAACGCCGCGCATTCCTCCAAGGTATAGCCCGGATGACACCACACCATCCATCGGCATAAGTTCTCCATCGACTCACGCGTGGCTTCATGGAGCAGGGGCGCGTCTTCCGGACGGAACCGCCTGATCCCCGCGCATCCCTCGTGAAGAAAATTGGGGCTCGCAAACGAAAACGCCCCAACGCGATTCAAACCCTCCGGCGGAGAAGCAACCGGTACCTCTATCGGAAATCCATTCATTCGCTTTACGATTCGACCAAATCCCGGATCTTTCGGGTGGCCGCCTGAAATCGGCCTGTTTGAAACACTGTTCCTCGAAACACCATGTTTCGCCCAAATCCAGCCTCTCCTAGCTGGATACGTGCCCCGCAAGCGATGCTGTGCAACCAGTTGAAAACAAATAACCTTGGCGCGATGAACTTTTTCCCAGGCACCCGGACGTTTGCATTTTGCGCCAAAACCCCCGCTTAATTCCCGCTTTTTGCGAACGACGCCCGTTAAATTTATATCAAAGCCTGCGTCGCACCCCACCGCACCGCATACCTCATCAGCTCGGGCAGGGTCTTTAAATTCAACTTGTCCTTGATGTTCAAACGATGCGTATCCACGGTCTTGGAACTGATGTGCAACCGCTGGCCGATTTCACGCGTTGACAACCCTTGCCCCATCAGTTGAAACACTTCAAATTCCCGGTCCGTCAGCATTTCCATCGCCGACCGGTTTTTCTTCGCGCGGGTTCCGGACAGCAGATTGATCATCTTGGCCGACATCTTCTTGCTCAAATAAACCTCCCCGCGCAACACCTGCCGGATGGCCACCAGAAGCTCGGCGCCGCCCGCGCTCTTCATCAGGTACCCGCGCGCGCCCGCCCGCAGGATTCGCTCGGCATAAATGCTTTCATCATGCATTGACAGCACCAGCACCGCCACCTGGGGATGCATGACCTGTATTTCCTTGATGAGTTCCAGCCCGCTTTTTCCGGCCATGGTGATGTCGGACAACACCAGGTCCGGCTTCAGCGATTCGATCAAACCCAGCGCCCGTTGCGCATCCTCCGCTTCGCCGCAGACTGACAAATCCGGCTCATGATTGAGCAATTGCGCCAGGCCGTGGCGCGTGATGGGATGGTCGTCCACAATCAGGATCTTTGACCGCCTGGTCCCATCGCGCTGCTTGGTGCGTGCCTTCATGATTTTTTGCGGGCAGGTTTCAAGGGTGGTTCCTTGACGGAGCACACGAAGGCCGTTCCTCCATCCGGCTGCCGTTGCGCAATCAGGGACGCATCAATCACGCCGGCGCGATATTGCATCACATGGAGCCCCATGCCCTTCTTGTTGCGCATTTTTATGGGAAGCCCGATGCCATTGTCGCTCACCGCCAGGACAATCCGTTCCGCGTTTTTCGTCAGGCCGATGTCAATGCGCGAGGCCTTTCCGTGCTTGACCGCGTTGCTGACCGCCTCCTGCGCGATGCGGTAAAGGTGGATGCCCACATGATGGTCGTGAATCAAGACCGTGCCTTTGCATTTGAACCGGCAATCCACCCGGAACAATTTCTTGGTCCGGGCGGCCAGTTCGCGCAACGAAACGGTCAGGCCGTCCGTCTCCAGGCCGATGGGGGAAAGGCCCCGCGCCAGTTCGCGCGCGCGGGTCATGGTGCGTCGCACCATCCGGGCAATTTCCCGCGCCCGGACCTGCGCAGGCCGGGAAATCTTGGCCAGTTGCCCCACCAGCGTCTGGGTCAGAAACTCGATGCCCGCCAGTTGCTGCCCCAGATCGTCGTGCAAATCCTGTCCAATCCGCCTTTGCTCCCGGTCGGTGGTCGCCAGAATTTCCCGTTCCAGCTCCAGCCGCCGCGTAATATCCCGCACAAACCACCGGGAATGGACCAGCTTGCCGTCCTCCCACAATCCGTTGGCGTCCACCAGCACATGCATCAATGTGCCGTTCGGCTGCTTCAACCTTGCCCGGTAGTTTTGCACGGTTTCTCCTTTGTTCAGGCGGCCCAGCAGGTCCTCGGCCGTCTCCTCCTCCGCAATAAAGTCCATCAGGGAATGTCCGATGACTTTCTCGCTCGCCAGATTGAGCAGCTCCAATTGCGTCCGGTTTACGCGCAGGACATGTCCTTTGGGTCCCACCCAGAGCAAACCCAGCGGCGCTTCCCTGAAGAAATCCGCCAGATCGCGCTCGCTCTGCCGCAGCGCTTCCTCCGCCTGTTTCTGCCGCGTAATGTCCCGGGCAATGCTGGAGATGCCGATGATATCTCCCCCGGCATTGCGGATGGGCGCCGACGTCACGGAAACCAGGATCTTGCGGCCGTCCTTGGCCATCCGCAGTGTTTCATAGTGTTCGGGATGCTCGCCCGCAAGAATTAGCTGTTCAATGTGATGCAACTCGCCCCGCTTTTCCGGAGGCACAACGCGCACGAATGGACGCCCGATGATCTCGCCGACCGTGTAGCCCAGCAGTTTCTCCGCGCCCGTGTTCCAGCTGGTGATCGTGTCTTCCAGGTTCCGGCCGATGATTGCGTCCCTCGATGACTCCATGATCGCCGCCAGGCGTGACCGTTCCCTTTCCAACTGCACCCGGTCGGTGATGTCGTTTAAAACCACCAGAAGTTGCCTGCGCCTCTGGTTTCCCTCGTGCGTGGCAATGCTCTCCAGCTCTCCCGTCATGATTGCGCCGTCGCTCCGGCGCAGGGACAACTGGCAGGTTTCCCTGACGCCGCTGGCATCGGCCTTTTGCCGGTGATGGCGGAAAACGTCCTGGTCCCTGGCCGCGACAAAACGGCTTAATTTTTTACCCTTCAGGTCCTCCCGGTCAATTCCCAGCAGCGTTGCCGCGGTCAAATTCGCCTCGCGGATGATTCCATCGGCATCCAGGGTTAAATACGCTGCCGGCACGGAGTCGTACAGAATCGAGTAGCGGTTGCGGGCGGTTTCCAGTTCGAGTCGCGCCCGCCGCAACTCCTCATTTTGCATCTCCAGTTCCAGTTGATGCCGCTGCAACTCGCGCACCAGTTTGCGGGCATCCACTTCCGATAACTTTGAAATCTGCCGTGCCGATTCCTGAATCAAAATCTCCGCCCGTGCGCGCAGTTTTTTCAGCGAATGGGAGCGTTGCCGGGTACCCTTGGCTCCGGCCTTTTGCCGGCGGCTTCGTGGTGCTTGCTGGCTCGGCTTCCGTTTGCGTGTCATAACTGGCTTGTTTCGGCTCGGGACAATACGTGCGTCCTGGCTAAATCGCCGCTCCAGGGCGGGAAAGCAAATTCTGCGTGACGCAAAGCGGTGCGGTCTCTGGATAATATTGGCAGATTTTTCACGGTCTTCGCACCAAAAAAATAATTCGAATAAGCGGGAAATCAATCACTTGCGCTGAAAAGCGGCCCTTTTTCTTCTCGTTCTTGCAATTTCCGATCCTGCAATTTGCATTTTACGCCTGGCTTTCTCCTCCTCCTTATCTTCCCGCCCCCAACCGCCGGTCCGCCTCTTTCACCGTCAACGGGGCAGGCCTCCCGCCCGCCTGCAACCAACGAACGGACTCTATGCGGAAACCTCGCCGTGTCAAGACGGGGGATTTCTCCGCCGCATTCGGGGTGATGATTGGATGCCGCTTCCCGGCATGCAGCGCGCCGGCGCCGAATTCAATTGGCAAATATTTGCCGACCGGACGCTGGGTGCTTGCTGCCCTCAATGCTCTGTCCGTTCAGCGTATTTGCCATGACGGGGCGCTTGAGATATGCAAACACATAGACTGCCGTCTCGCCGCCGGTGTCGTTGGGATCGGATACTTGCTTGCAACTGAGGTTCCGGAACCCCTGGACAATTGCCCGCGCTTCCGAGCCCGAAAGCGCGCATCGGCAGATTTGCCAGCGGTATTCCGCCGGAATTCCAAGTTCGCGAAGCAGCCGCAATTCCACATCGGCGGTGCATCCAATGCACCACTCGGCGCAATCGCCGCCCCCTTCACTGATGATCTGGGAGATGTCCCTGATGATTTTTATTGTGCTTTCTGACAGCATAATTCAAAACACCTTTCCGTGTCTTCCACCACCATTTCGTTGTTGTTCATGTATTCGCATCCGTGCGATTTGTTGAGATCGGGCGGGATGCCCGGCTAGGCTGATTGCCTGCTGGCCCCGGGCTCGTTGAACAGGGTTTCCCTCAAACCCTTGAGCGTTTCCGGGATTTTTTGCGCGGCCATCGCGAGGTTCAAATCGTAAAATGCGTGCCGCCCGGCTGCCTTGTGCGTGGAATACTTCATCCCCGCGTCGGCCGCGTGTTTTTCAAGATATGCCTCCACCGGGAACCGGTGGTGTACGTCCGCGCCCACGTCATCCATCAGCAGTACCAGCGCCCCCCCGTCGGTCGTTCGATTCTTGATCCAGGTCTCGAACCAGCACCTGACCGCCGATGGAAGTTTGCCCGGGGCGTGTGCCGAAATGATCACCATCTGTGCGCCGGCCGACTCCGCGATCGCGGCGTCCCGCAGGCAGGTGATTTCGAGGAGCTCAAATTTCCAGACACTTTTCCACTCGCTATGCGAATCTGGAAGCCGCCCGGAATCGCCCACGGGAAACAGCTTGTCGAAAGTGCCCAGGGCATGCATCCCCGCGGCGAAGTCCTCACACGCCAGCACCACGTCCAGCGCGCGGCCATTCTCCGGCGTGGCGTGCTCCGTCGTCGGCTGGCATGAACTGTTGCGCTTGTCCATGCCCGCATCATCCACTCCCCTCCTTTTCCACTCAATCAGGCGGACGCCTGTTTTAATCTAAGAAATTTTCTTAGGCTTCCTCGTACATATTCCGACGCCGGCGGCCCGTCTTGGGGCCGTTCCGCTTGCGGGCAAATCCTCCAGGCAGCGCGCGCGCGCCGGATGGCGCATTCGTTTCAACGCGCTCACCTCGATCTGCCGCACCCGCTCACGTGTAATTTTTAACTGCTGCCCAATCTCCTCCAGCGTCCTCGTCTGGCCGTCAATCAGCCCGAACCGCAGTTCCAGCACCGTGCGCTGGCGCTCCGTCAGGTTGGCAACCATTTCCACCAGCTCGTCCTTCAACTGGCTCGAGGTCGCCGCCTCCAGCGGGTTTTGAATCGTGTGGTCCTCGATGGCATCGCCCAGCTTGCAGTCCTCGTCCTCGCTCAGCGGCGAATGCAGCGACAGCGGGGGCTGCGCCATCCGCAGCAGGTGCTCGACTCGCGCGACGGGCATTTTCATTTCATCCGCCATTTCCTCGGGACTGGGCGACCGCCCAAAAATCTGCATCAGCCGCTTTTCCACGTGCATGAGCTGATTGATGACGCCCCCCATGGCCGCCGGGATGCGGATGGTGCGGGCATGATCCATGACCGAGCGTCCAATGTGATGCCGGATCCACCACCCCGCATACGAACTGAACCTGACCCCGCGCTTGTATTGAAACTTTTCCACCGCCTTGACCAGCCCGATGTTCCCGTCCTGCACCAGGTCCAGCAGGGAAACCCCGCGATACAAATGCCGCTTGGCGATCGCGATCACCAGGCGCAGGTTTGCTTCCACAACCTGGTTCCGCAACCTTTGCAGCGCCGCCACCTGGCTCTGCAGCAATCCGCACGCCCGGACATATTCCCCCGTGCCCATCCGCAGAAATTCCTGCATCCCGCCCCGTCGTCGCGGCCCCGTGGTCATTTTGTCCGGGGGCAGTTCGCCGTTTTCACCCGGACCGTTGCCGTTCTTTCCCGATGCCACCCGTTGCCGGATGCGTTCCGCCAGGGCCGCCATGTCCACCAGGACCTTTTGGTTGAAGCAGAATTTCTCCAGCGATTCTTCAATCCGGCTGTTGACCTTTTCAAATGCCTCCGAGAATTTCCCGCGTTCCGGCCCGCTGGCTTCCTGCCATTCCCCGAAGATCCAGTCCGCCTCCGCATCCAGCTTGCGCACCTGCTTCACCAGCTTTCCGAGCATCGCCAATGTTTCCTCGCGCGCCTCGACCTTCGTGTCCAGCATCACGCGGTCAATCCGCTCCCGCGGCGGTTGCGCCAGGAGCCTCTCCGCGATGGCGACATGTTCCCCCGCCATGAACCCGAATTTATACATGTTCTTCCGGATGTCCCTCGTCACCTGCTCCATCCGGCGGAAAATCTCCCGCTCCTGTTCGTTCGTCAACATCGGAAACCGGCTCATCTGCTGAAAATAAATCCGTACCGGGTCGCCCGAGGCGTCGGCGCGATCACGATGTTTGCTCTTCGGCGCGGCTTCCCTTGCCTTGTCCGCCTCTTTGTCCCCCTCCAGCTCCCCCGGATCCACAATCTTCACCTCCAGCTTTTGGATCTTGAACCGGATCGCCTCCATCTCCTCCGGCTTGACTCCGCGCTCCGCCAGGGCGTCCCCGATGTCGATGGAGGTCAGGCAACCCTGTTCACGGGCGAGCCAAACCAAATCCTTGAACTCCTCCGCCGCTTCCGGGCTGGTGGGAAATGCGGCCGGCAAAAAGCCCGGAGCCGGAACCATTGATTCTAGAAGCTGTGCCATTGTTAAATTGGGAAGAGTGGCGCAAATGGTGTGAAATCTGCCGCCGCGCGATTCAGGTAATCGCAGCGCGGCCCCTTTTTCATTTCAGTCGGTGTCATCGAAAATCACAATTCAAAAACGAAGTTCATTCAACCGTGCTCTCCCGAGCTATTACCGTGCCGTTCGCCAAACAGTTGATAATAAGCCCGGCACGTGCCGCCCTCCGTTCTAACCGCTGGTTTTTTGCGACGATTCTTCTCCGCTACATGCAAAATGCGATTGCCGCCTGGCCCGCCAAAAATTTGATTTCTGCGTTTTACACAGTTTTAACTTGGAACCTGTCCTCCCCCGCCGTTGCGCCAGTTTATCACCGCTTGTAGCCGGCCTGACTCTGGCAATCTTCAGAACCTTTCGCAATCTGCGGGGAATCAGTCAGATCTCCCGCTTCTTCAAATGTCGGAACAGCATTGAAATCAAGGAGATGCGCGAATCCGTGTTTCTGGCATCTGTTCTGCAAACGAGATGCTGCGCCTGCGGGAGCGAAATCTCAATAACGCGATGTCTCCCGCAATCAGCAAATAAAATTTCATTACCACCAAACCAAATTATGAGCAAACCATTGCGGGTTCTTATCGTCGAGGATTCCGAAGACGATACCTTGTTCCTGGTCCGCGAACTGAAGCGGGGCGGTTTCGCTCCCGACTTCCAGCGCGTTGACAATCTTACCGCCCTTTCCAGCGCCCTGGATCAGGGCCAATGGGACATCATCATCAGCGACCACACCTTGCCCGGATTTGGAAGCCTGCATGCCCTCAACCTTGTCCGGCAACGGGGGCTGGACGTTCCCTTTATTGTGGTGTCCGGCACCATTGGCGAGGACGCGGCCGTCAAGGCCATGAAAGCCGGCGCCAACGACTACGTGATGAAAGCCAAGCTGAGCCGCCTCCAGCCGGCCGTCGAGCGGGAACTGGGGGAGGCCAGCAGCCGGCGAATCCGGCGTGAGGCCGAGGCGGCCCTGCAGCGCAGCGAACAGGAGTTGAATGATTTTTTCGAGCACGCGCCGCTCGGGCTTCATTGGATGAGCCCCGAAGGCACCATCCTCCGGGTCAACCAGGCCGAACTGGAGATGCTCGGCTACCAACAGGAAGAATACGTCGGACGCCCACTTTCGGATTTTTGCCCTGATCGGAACGCCGTGGACCACCTGCTTGGCCGGCTTGACCGCGGCGAATCATTGAAAGCCTTCGAAACGCAATTGCGCTGCAAGGACAAGTCGCTCAGGCAGGTTCAAATCGACGCCAATGTCCTGAAGGAAAATGGAAAATTCGTTCATTCCCGTTGCTTTGTCAGCGACATCACCGACCGCAAGCGCGGGGAGCAGGCCAGCGCCTATCTGGCCGCCATCGTAAACTCGTCGGATGACGCGGTCATCGGCACCACCCTGGACGGCGTCATCCAGAGCTGGAATATCGGCGCGGAGCGGATGTATGGCTATGGCGCGAAAGAGGTCATCGGCCGGCCCCTCTCCCTGCTCGTGCCCCCGTATCGTCCCGAAGAACCGCCTTCCCTCTACGCGCGCATAAAAAACGGCGAATGGATCGGCAACTACGAAACCATCCGGCTCCGGAAGGACGGAACGCGCGTTCCTGTCTCCCTGACCTTCTCTCCCATTTTGGACCAAAATGAATGCGTGGTCGGCATTTCAGCAATTGAACGCGACATGACGGACCGCAAGGTCAGCGAGGAGGAGCGGTTGAAATTAATCGCTGAACTTACGGTGGCGCTGGGCAGCATCAAAACCCTCCGGGGGTTGATTCCCATGTGCGCCTGGTGCAAAAAAATCCGGGACGACAAGGGGTATTGGGAACAGGTTGAGTCCTTTGTGGCGCAGCGCACCGAGGCGGAATTCACCCACAGCATCTGCCCGGATTGCCAGACCCGGGTGCGGCCTGAACTCACCTGCCAGCCTTGACGGCCACGGCCTCGAACGCCGCTCTAGGACGCGGCCACATTCAACTCCAGCCAGTAT
>DATMLG010000073.1:0-3671 GCA_035570675.1 Verrucomicrobiia bacterium
GAGCAGGGCCGCGCGATATCCGGGACGGTCCTCGGCGATGAACTCAATATAATAGTTCGCCACCTTTTCTTCCAGGACCGTCCAGATGCTTTCGCGCATGTCCGCCCAATCTGCCAAACCCCGGCCACAACCGCAAGCGCAACCCCGGGGAGGAGGCGGCAACCCATGGTATAAGCTTGTGAGTAACTTTTATTTGAGAATCGGGTCATCACGTGCGAGACTGGATTATATCGCGGGCAGCGATGCGGGCGAATGGATTCGCCCCGGTCATTTTTAGGTGCATCATGAACGAGCGCGCCAAAGAAACTTTTCAAGTGCTGGTCGCCGACGATTCGGAAAACGACCGCTTCCTCCTGCGAACCGCGATGCGCCGGGCGGCGCGGTTGCAGATTGTCGCGGAAGTTTCCAACGGCGAGGAGGCCATCAATTATCTCAGCCGTCATAGTGAGGGACCGCATCCGGCCGGACATCTCCTGCCGCACTTGCTTCTGCTGGATTTGAAAATGCCGGTACAGGACGGTTTCGCCGTGCTTGAATGGCTGCGGGCCCGAAGGTTTGACGACTTGACCGTTGTTGCCCTCACCGGCTCAATGCAGCCGGATTACATCCGCCGGGCGCTGGATCTGGGCGCGGATTTTTTTCAGGTTAAGCCCCGCACACACAAGGATTGCGTCTCCATGGTTCTGGCGCTGGAGGAACGGCTTGTCAACGGATTGCGGGTTGGCCTGCCCTGGCACACCGCCGCGCACGCGGCGCATGCTCACGTCTGAACCAGATCGACGCGCCGCCCAGATGGCGCCGGGCATGATCTTCCTGACGGGCCTCGATAAAATGATGAGCGCAAGGCGGATGATCCGTCCCGATTGCGAATGCCTGCTTCCCTGCCGGTCGAACTCATGGCAAAATTATCGCCATGAGCAAGATTGTCGGGATTGACCTCGGCACGACAAATTCACTGGTTGCCACCGTGGATTCGGGCATCCCGCTGGTGATTGCTGACGCGGACGGCCAGAGGTTGACGCCTTCGGTTGTGCATTATCCGGGACCGGAAGACGAGCCGGTCGTCGGACAGCCGGCGCGGCGGATGCGCGTGCTCAAACCGGCGCAAACGGTCTATTCCATCAAGCGTTTCATGGGCCGGCACAGGCTGGAAATTGCTCCTGAGGAAAAACGGATGAGTTATCCGCTGCGCGGCGAAGGAGCGGGACCGGTCATGGTTGATTTGCCCGGCCGCGCCCGGACACCGGAGGAAGTCTCGGCGGAAATTTTGAAGAAGTTGCGACGCGACGCGGAAGCGTATTTCAATGAACCGGTCACGCGCGCGGTGATCACAGTGCCGGCGTATTTCAACGACGCCCAGCGCAACGCTACGAAGCGGGCGGGCGAACTCGCCGGTTTCACCGTCGAACGCATCATCAATGAACCCACGGCGGCGGCGCTGGCTTACGGGCTGGACAAGCTCAAGGAACATGCGCGCATCGCGGTTTATGATCTCGGCGGCGGCACGTTTGATCTGTCCATCTTGGAGATGAGTGCGGGCGTATTTCAGGTACTCGCCACCAATGGCAATACTAGGCTGGGCGGCGATGACCTTGATCATCGGCTCGTGGAGTTCCTCACAGAAAAAATCAGGGCCTCCGGTGGCCCGGATGTAGCGCAAAATCCCGCCCTCCTCTCCCGCATTCGCGAAGCGGCCGAGGCAGCCAAGATTCAATTGTCATCCGCGACGGAGGTGGAAATCGCACTGCCGTTTTTGACACCGGAGTTCAGCTTCAGCCTCAAGGTCACGCGGGTGGAACTCGAAACGCTCACCCGGGACATCATCGCCAGGACGCGGGAGCATTGCCTGCGGGCGCTCGCCGATTCCAAGCTTGCCCCGGCGGACTTGGACCAGGTCATTCTTGTGGGCGGCCAGACGCGGATGCCGCTTCTGCGCCGGACGGTCGCGGAGATCTTTGGTTGTCCGGAGTTCGAGGAATTGCGCGGCGGCGTACGGCTCGGCGCGGATTATCACCGCCCCAAAGGTCCGGTATTAAATACCTCGCAGAACCCGGATGAGGCCGTGGCGCTGGGCGCGGCAATTCAGGCGGAGATATTATCGGGCGGTTTCAAGCAGGTGCTGTTGCTGGACGTGACGCCCCTGTCTCTGGGCATCGAGACTTTTGGCGGACTGATGAATGTCATTATTCACCGTAATTCGACCATTCCCGTCAAGGCCGGCGAAGCCTTCACAACGGCGGTGGATCATCAGAAGGACATGCTGATTCATGTGTTGCAGGGGGAACGCGAACGCGCCCGGGACAACTGGAGCTTGGGAAAATTCACGCTGGATTTTGAGTCCGCGCCCAAGGGTGTCCCGCGCGTCGGCGTCCAGTTTGAAATCGATGCCAGCGGCATCCTGCATGTGCTCGCCCGCGACCTCAAAACAGGCCGGCAAAAGGTCGTGCAAATGAAATCTGCCGTGGACGTGGATGACGCGGCCGTGCAAAGGATGGTCGAGGAATCCGTCGAGCACGCCTTCGAAGATCTGGCGGCCCGGCGCTGGGTGGAGGCCGCCTTGCGTGCGAGGGAGTCATTGGCAGCCACCCGAAAAGGCCTGCTGGATTTTGCGGAAGAGCTTGACGCCGCCGCGCGCGGAAACATTGAAACGGCCGCGGCAGAAGTTGAGGCCACGCTGGGCGCGGAAAATGCCAAAACACAAATTGGTGACACCCAAAGACTTCAGAAGGCCAATGCCACCCTGGACGAAGCGACGCGCCCGCTGGCGGAATTAATGATGGACAATGCTATGGCCGCCATGCTGCGCAAGCGGGGATTGATTCAATGATGCGGATGAATGCTTTGTAATGAACAAAAACTCGTTTTTCAGCTCGAATCGAGATAGATGGTTGCATTGAGCGGCCCAATTTAATACATTTTGGGTTGAACCAGTCATTGTTTGAGCAAGACATCAACAGAACTTCACGACGCCGCCGTCAAGCGCAACATTGAGGGTGTGCATGCGCTCGTGAAGTCGCATGCCGAACTGATTCATTCCCGGGACGAGAAACAGCGCACGCCGCTGCAACTGGCTGCGCGCGGCGGCTGCCTCGAAGTGGTGGAGGCGCTCGTCGAGGCGGGGGCGGATGTCAACACCACGGATGAGAAATACCAGACGCCGCTCCAGATGGCGGCGTATTATGGGTTCAAGGACGTTGCCGCGTTTTTGCTGGCCAAGGGCGCGCGGGTCAATGCTGCCAACCGCTGGCAGATCACCCCGCTGCATCTGGCCTCAAATTTCGGCCATGATGACGTTGTGGAGCTGCTGTTGCAGCACGGTGCCGATGTCAATGCCCAGGAAAGCAAGGGCCAGACTCCCATTTATCAGGCGGCAAATTATGGCCACAGCCGCGTGTGCAAGGTCCTGCTCGCGCACAAGGGCGATGTCAATGCCCGCGACAAAATCGGCGCAACGCCCCTGTTCGCGGCGGCGGCCTACGGCCAGAAGGGTGTGGCGGAAATCCTCATCGCCAATCGCGTGGACGTGAATGCCGCCGACAAGGGTGGCTGGACGGCGTTGCATCACGCGGCCATTTCCGGCCATCAACCGCTGGCGGAACTGCTGCTTGCCCATCGCGCGCGCGTCGACGCCTTCGACAAGCACGGCGTCACCCCGCTTCATCTTGCGGCCC
>DATMLG010000074.1:0-4078 GCA_035570675.1 Verrucomicrobiia bacterium
AGCGTCAGCAGCAGGTCCGCGCGGACGGGCATCGGCAGGAAGAACAGGTGCAACCGCAGCCGCGGCTGCATTGTGGCCACTGCCGCCGCCAGCCCGAAGGCGCCCGCCGACGCGCCCACCACGGCCACGCCGAACTGTTCCGGCGCGAGCAAGGCACCGGCCATTTGCAGCAATCCGCCCGCGGTGCCACTCAATAAATATAGTTTCACCAGTGCAAGCCGGCCGACGGCCTTTTCAATGATGCTGCCGAACAAATAAAGCACGTAAAGATTTCCCAGCAGATGAAAGGCCCCGCCATTCATCAAGGGCAGGTGCAGAAATTGAAACGTGAGCAACTGCCAGGCACGGCCGTGGCGCAATCCGTCCAGGCTCAGGGCGAAGTCCGGGTAAACCGCGAACCGGTTCAGGCTGTCTGCGAGGTTCTGGAGGACAAAAACAGTGGTTGTGACGACGATCAGCGTGAGGGTTGCCGACGGGTACGCCCCGGTTCGCTTGCCAACGCGGCGGCCCTGATCCAGCACTTTCAGCATACAACGGCCAAGGTTATTCGGAGGAGGGGGTGATTTTCAACGAACTTTTCGGACTGATTCCCACGACGGGCCGCATCCGGATCCCGCGCCGGATCCAAAGCGTGAGCAGAACGCCGGCCGCGATGCCGCCCAGGTGCGCCGCATGGCCGATGCCCACGAACAACAAGTCAATTTGCTGCGGAAATGGCAGATAACGGTGAACATCCTGCTGGAGAAGAGGATAAAGAATTCCGGCCAGGGAGAACCATATGGTCAGGCGCAACAGCGTACGGGCGCGCATGGAAACTGGTATGAAGAAAAACAGCAGCAGGAGGAGGCGTTGCGACGGGAACAGCGTGACAAAGGCGGCGATCAAACCATAAGCCGCGGCGGAAGCGCCGATGAGCGGGCTGTCACCGAACAACCAGGGCCAGACGACCATCCCCAGAATTTGCAGCAGTCCTCCCGCCACGCCGCTCAAGAAATAAACGAGCAACATCCGCCCCTTGCCCAGGCTGGTCTCGACCACCTGGCCAAACATGTAAATTGCCCAAGAATTGGCGAGGATGTGCAGCAGGCTTCCGTGCATGAATTGATAAGTGATCAATTGCCAGAGGTGCCCCGCCTTCAGTCCCTCCACGCTCAATGCGAAGGTCTCCTCGAACCTTTCTGAAACCCACTGCTCCGGTGCCATGTGCGGCAGGGCGTAATATTGGAAGATGAACACCGCGGCGTTCAGCGCGAGGAGAATCCAGGTGACGGGCGTGGCCGGCCTGGTCATCCGTTCCCCCGCATAACCGCGATTCTCAAACATCGCGACACACTAAGTGCAAACGGTGAATCTTTCAACGGGCCTTCGGACTTTCGGGTTGTTTTTGCAGGAAAATCATCCGTAGTTAACGGGATTTGGGGGCGGGAGCGGCCGGCTTCCGCCGCCACCACATCAACAATTCGAGGCCCGTCCGGTTGTCGTAGGAGCGCGGCACCCGTTCCTGGACCAGGTCAAATGACGGTGAAAAACGCCGCCACAGTTCCGGGCGGGTGGTGCCGAAAGGCGGGCCGTCGCGGTCGGGGATCATGTAATTCACTGCGAGATAATCGCCGCCCGGTTTGAGCCATCGCGGGACGGCGCGCGCGTATTCGTCGCGGTCGGCGGGATCAATGGCACAGAAAAGCGTGTGCTCAAAAATCCAGTCGAAGGGCTGCGGCGGGTTGTCCTTGAGAAAATCGCCCACCTCGAAATGCGCGGTCAAGCCGGCCGCCGCCGTCAGCTCGCGCGACATGCGGATGGCGCTCGGTGCGAGATCAAGGCCGGTGACGTCGAAGCCTGCGCGCGCCCAGACGCGGGCATCGTGGCCGGTGCCGCAGCCCGGCACACAAACCGTGCCGCGCGGCAGTTCCGGATGCTCGGTCAGAAAATCCACCAGCCCCGGCGAGGCCTCGCCCTTTTCCCAGGGCATGTCGCCAGTTTGATACCGTGTTTCCCAATCGGTTGAGCTCATGGACTGACGTTCGAATTATTAGTCGTAACCCTACTCTTAATCACACTGGCTGCAAGTGCATCCGGATTAAGATCAAGAAAGGAATAAATACTCAAACCCCGATCTGCCCGTCCACCAGTTGCATGACCTGGGGCGCGCGTTCGGCGACCTTCGCGTCGTGCGTGGCGATGATGAGGGTGGTGTTGTGCTCGGTGCGCAGGGTGCAGAGCAGTTCAATGATTTCGCCGCCGGTATGGGAGTCCAGGTTGCCGGTAGGTTCATCGGCGAGGATCAGTTCGGGCGAATTAATCAGGGCGCGGGCGATGGCCACGCGCTGTTGTTCGCCACCGGAGAGTTCAGTGGGCCGGTGTTCGGCGCGTTCCTTGAGGCCTACGCGGGCCAGCAGTTCGCGGCCCCGGGCGGCGGCCACCGCGGCCGGGGTGCGGGCCATGCGCGCGGGCAGGCAGACGTTTTCCAGCGCATCAAGTTCCGGCAACAGATGATACGCCTGGAAGATGAAGCCGATTTTCAGGTTGCGCAGTTGGGACAGGGCGCCGTTGGAAAGAGACGCGAGGTTTTTGCCCGCAAAAGAGATTTCACCGGCGGTGGGCGAATCCAATCCGCCGAGCAGGTGGAGCAGGGTGCTCTTGCCCGCTCCGGAAGCGCCCCGCAGCGCCAGGAAATCGCCCCGGCCCACTTTCAGGCTGACGCCGCGCAGGACTTCCAGGGAGCGCGGGCCCATTTCGTAGCGTTTGTGGAGGTCGCGGGCGTCGAGGATGGGCGCGGCGGATGGCGACTCATTCATGGCGCAGGGCCTCCACGGGTTTGAGCCGGCTTGCGTGCCAGGCCGGGAAAGCGGCCGCCAGCAGGCAGATGATGAATGAACCGCCGCAAATAATGGCGATGTCCCCAGGCACGATGAGCGCCGGCAGTTCGTTGAATTGGTAAATGGACGCCGGAAAAAGCTCCCAACCGGTCAGTTTGCGCATCAGATGGAGGAAAGGATTGCGATACGCGAGAAGCAACGTTCCCGCCGCCAGCCCGATCAACACCCCGAGCGTGCTCACGACCATGCTTTGGCTCAGGAAAATCCACATGATTTGCCGGCTGCTGGCGCCCAGTGCCTTCATCACCCCAATTTCACGGGTCTTCAAGACCACAAAGGTGATCATCGTGCAGGTGATGCCGAAGGCGGCGACAATGACGATGAAAAACAGGATGTAGAGCATCACGTTCTTTTCCACCATCACGGCCATCATGGTGTCGCTGTCCTCGCGCCAGGTGCTGATTTCGTAGCTTGGCCCGAGGGCAGGGTGTAATTCCGAGCGCACGCGGTTCGCCTGCTCAGGATCCTTGAGCATCACAATCACGCCGCCTACTTCGTCGTCCCAATGGAACAAATCCTGGTAATTCGCCAGCGACATGACGGCCACATTGGCGTCGTAATCGTTGTAACCGGTCTGGAAGATGCCGCGGACCTCGTAGTCCTTGGGCGGGATGACTTCCTGCACGCCGTTGCTGTCGCGGGTTTTCCACATCGCCTGCAAATCGGGCGGGGAATAGATGGCCACGCGGTCGCCCACGCTGATGCCCAGGCTCTGGGCGAAATCCGCGCCCACCAGGAGGCCATCGCCCGAGAGGTCGTTGGTGCCGGCGGTGATATTGGTGGTGATGAGGCTGGAATTCGTGGCGGTGGCGGGATCGATGCCCCGGAGGAGCGGCGTGAGGAACTGCTGGCTGCCCTCGGTGCGCTCGGTTTCGACAAAAACCGGGCCGATGGCCAGCGGGGCCGCGCCTTTGACGTTCTGGTTGGAATTAACGATGCTCATCACCTGGGCATAGTTGTCCATGAGCACCGTCGCACCGGTGGCGGGGTCGGTCTGGGTAATCTTGATGTGGGCGTTGAAGCCGAGGATTTTATCGCGCAAATCGTGGTCGAAGCCGCTCATGACGCTGATAACAATGATGAGGACGGCGACCCCGAGCATGACGCCGAGGATGGAGATGAGCGTGATGATGGAGACAAACGTGCGTTTGGGACGCAAATAGCGGAGCGCCAGCAACAACTCAAACGGCAAACGCGACATG
>DATMLG010000075.1:0-24644 GCA_035570675.1 Verrucomicrobiia bacterium
CAGCGAGGAGCATTTCGACAAAACCTTCAATACCAATGTCCGTGGCCTGCTCTTCACGGTGCAGAAGGCACTGCCGCTAATGCCGCCCGGATCGTCGATTGTTCTCAATGCGTCCACCACTTCGATCAAAGGCACGCCGGCATTCAGTGTTTATAGCGCAACGAAGGCGGCAGTGCGGTCATTCGCCCGCAATTGGACGCTCGACCTCAAGGAACTGAAAATACGGGTCAACGCCGTCAGTCCGGGCGTCGTGCCGACTCCGGGCTATGATCTGATGGGGCTGACGAAAGAACAGGTGCAGGGTTTTGTGGATTTCCAAATCACCACCATTCCGCTCGGTCGCGTCGGGACACCTGATGAAATTGCCAAAGCAGTTGTGTTCCTCGCGTCCGATGACAGCAGTTTCGTCAACGGCATCGAACTCTTTGTCGATGGCGGCATGGCGCAAATCTGACGGAAAGACAAACCACCAGTCCGCCGGCATTGCCCATGCCTCAAATCTGGGCCGGCTCAACCTGAGGATGTTGCGGGACATTGGGCTGATCGAAACGGAACCGTTGGCGGTATTTTACGCGGGATTTGTCCCGGATGGCCGCGCGCTTGCACGGTCAGTTTCGAGGGCCCGAAGGACCAATTGTTCACTGTGGCTGTTTAGGGCGGGTGAGTGAGGGGTTGGCCGATATGACAGTGCACCCGACCCTTGACGGAGCCTAAATCCCCTTTGAGATTTTTCGCAAGAATTCGCAAAATTTCTCTCCGGCCGGCGTGACGTCTCCACTCTTCGCGCGAGCGATGCCGACCGGGATCTCATCCCTCATCCCGGAGATCGGACGAAAAGCCAGTCTCTTACCGCTGACGATTTTGAAGACTGAAATTGCCAGGGCGATGCCCCGTCCGGTTTCAACCGCTGTGATAAGGGAACTGGCGCTGTCGCATTCCACCGCGACCCGCGGTTTCACGCCGAGAGGAAGAAAAAGACGCTCAATGAAAGGGAAATAGTCCGGGTAGTCGTTGCGGGCGAACCCGACGATCGGCTCTGCCACGACTTTTTCCAACGGAATCGTCTTCAGCCGGGCCAATGGATGCATGGGGGCCAGTGCCACGCAAAACGGGTAACTGCGCAAAGCTTCAAATTCGATGCCGTCGGTGTGCAAACTCGAAGCTTCGGGCATGATCGCCAGTTCCAGCGTGCCGTCCAGAAGCCCATCAATCACCTCGCGCCGCGAGACGTCGTGGAGCAGGACGTTGACATGCGGAAACGCTTTTTGAAATGCAGCCAGTGCGGGCGGCAATATTTCAACCGTCGGCGATGGCGCATAACCGATGTGCAACTCACCATATTGGCCCCGCGCCAGAGCGCGTACTTTTTCCACGGACGCTTCAGCGCGTTTCAAAAGTTCACGGGCCTCCTCGAGGAAGAGCCTTCCTTCCGCGGTGAGCGTCACGCCGCGCGGGCTCCGCTTCATCAAGTCCACGCCAATTTCATCTTCCAACGCCTGCACTTGCCGGCTCAAAGCCGGTTGCGCAATGCGCAGTTGAGCCGCCGCCCTGGTGAAGCTCAATGATTCAGCCACCACCAGAAAATACCGCAAATGCCGAAGTTCCATTACGGCTCCCATTATGCCGAAAAGGCATGGCAGCGCAAGGAACATGGTATTGGGCCGATGAAAGAACCGGGGCGATGATGCGGGTAGTGATTGAAAAACACTTAACAAAACGAAAGGCACAATATGAAAAACATCCTGCTTATTGAAAGCAGTCCGAGAGGAAGCGATTCCTACTCGCATCAAGCAGCGCGTTCCATCGTGAACGAACTTCAAACGCGCAATCCCGGTTCCGGGGTCGTTGTCCGCGACCTCGGCCAGAACCCGCCGCCACATGTGGGTTTGGCCTTTATCGCCGGAATGTATGCGGCCCCGGAACAGCGCACACCCGACCAGGCCAGGTCGCTGGCCCTGTCCGACGCCCTGATTGACGAACTTTTTGCCGCCGACACGATCGTCGTCGCGGTTCCCATGCACAATTTCGGCGTGCCCTCGACGCTCAAGGCGTGGATTGACCACATCTCACGCAACGGACGGACTTTTTCCTACGGAGCCAACGGCCCGCAAGGTCTGCTCAAAGACAAGCACGTGATCCTCGTGCTGGCCAGCGGCGGCGTTTACTCGAATGGACAAATGAAAGCGTTCGACTTCACCGAGCCCTATCTTCGCGCGGTGCTTGGTTTCCTCGGCATCACCAATGTGGACGTGGTGCGTGTTGAAGGTGTGGCGGTCAGCGCCATCGGTCCGGAGAAGGCCCTGGCCGCGGCAAACACACAATCGAAACAAGTTGCGGCCCAAATTGCATAAGAACAGGAAAACAAACAATACGTGAAAGGAAAAACTACTATGAAAATCGCAACCACCGTCGCCCGCAGTTTGCTCGGACTGATCTTTGTCGTGTTCGGCTTAAACATTTTTTTGCACTTCATTCCGATGCCGCCGCCCCCGGAAGGCCCGGCGCGTGAATTCATGACGGCCCTGTTCCTGAGCCATTACTTGTATGTCGTGGGTGCATTGCAAGTCGCGGGCGGTCTCCTCCTGTTCACCGGACGCCGGGCGCCCCTGGGCCTCACACTGGTCGGTCCGGTGATCGTAAACATTGTCTGCTTTCACGCATTGATGGCGCCCGCCGGCCTGCCAATGGCAATTGTGGTTTCGGTTTTAGCGATTTTTCTGGTATGGAATTACCGCAAGAACTTTGCCGGCATCCTGGTTGACGCCCCCGCGAAATTTGATTCGCCCAGTCAACAGGCCACCGCCAGAACTGTGACGGCTCATTCCTAAGCAACGGCCAGCCGTGCTCAGCGTCAGCACGCCGGTTCTCCGGATGCTGGATTCACAGAAGGAAACGAAGGAAGCGAGGGCCAGGGCAGAGGCGCGGAACGTTCTCCCACCTCGCCTGCCCCCCTCGCCGCTTTTTGAAGCCCAGTCCCAGCAACTGACACCGTTTGACGGCGAACTGCACCACGCGTATTCCGCAGCAACTCCCCGCAATCGGGGATGGTTTTGGAAAGGAGGTTTTTGGTAACGTCAGTTGACCCAATAATTGAACTGAAAGACGGGACATATGATAAAAAATCCGAGCGGACCCGCATCCCCGCGAAGAACAGGCTCCCTTTTACTCGTATTGGCAGCGTCTGCGTTCGCATCAATGGGAGCGAACTGCTTGGGAGCGAATCCTTTCATCACCAGCATTTACACGGCGGATCCCTCCGCCCATGTGTGGTCGGATGCCCGGCTTTACGTTTATCCATCTCATGACATCGACCCGCCCGTGGGGGATAATTTGATGGACCGGTACCATGTCTTTTCCACCGCTGACATGGTCGATTGGCGGGACGAAGGGGAAATCCTGCGGTCGAGCGAGGTGACCTGGTCGTCAGGGTCGAACGCATTTATGTGGGCGCCCGACTGCGCCTACAAGAACGGAACGTACTATTTCTATTTCCCACACCCGAGCGACACCGGCGACACGAATTGGAACAACACCTGGAAAATTGGGGTGGCCACGAGCATCGAGCCCGCCAAGGGATTTACGAGCATTGGATACATTCCGGGGGTGGGCGGTTTCTCAATGATTGATCCGTCCGTGTTTATTGACACGGACGGACAGGCTTATCTGTATTACGGCGGTGGTGGAAATTGCACCGAAGGAAGGCTCAAACCCAACATGATTGAAGTTGATGGAGCCATGCAGCCGGTGACGAATTTGGATGATTTCCATGAGGCGTCACGGGTGTTCAAGCGCAACGGTGTGTACTATTTATGTTACGCCGACAATAATCCCGGCGCCAACCGGCTGAGATATGCGACGGGGTCCGGCCCGCTGGGGCCGTGGACATCCCAGGGAATATTTTTGAACCCGACCGGCAGCGACACGAGTCACGGCTCCATCGTGCAATTCAACGGCCAGTGGTATGCCTTCTATCATAACGAAGCCATCTCCGGCTCGGGCAATTTGAGATCGATTTGCGTTGATGTGGTGAATTTTGATACGAATGGAAACATCCTGACGGTGGTCCAAACCACCAACGGGCCGCCGGCCAACGGCCCGGCGCCGGGTACGAATGCCGGCGCCATCAAAAATGGCGTCGGGGGCACCACGGTTGCGAATGGCGCAACCTTGGTGAGCGACAGCGCGGCGTACACCGGCCAGTGCATTCAAAATCTGCACCTGGTAAATTCCTACGTGGAGTTTGATTCTGTGGACGGCGGGACCAACGGAGGGTTGGCGACCCTGGACATCGGATTTGCCGCACTCGGCAATGCGAAGCTGCGGTTGACGGTGAACGGCGCTGATTACTCGTACCTGAACACACTGGCAACCGGCGGCTGGAGCACTTTTACCGGCGATTCGTATCTGACGGTTCCGCTGGCGCCGGGGCCGACGAACATTATCAGACTCACGGGCGGCAACAACGGCGTCAATGTGGATTACCTGAATGTGATTCCGGCTCCGCCCCAGCCCTGGAACGCGCAAGTGCTGAACGATGCCAGTTTTGGAGTGAAGACCAACCGGTTTGGCTTTGACGTCATTGGCGACAACTGGACTTTCGTGGTGGAAGCCTGCACCAACCTGGGCAATTCCATCTGGTCCCCCCTGACGACCAACACCACCATCGGCGGAATCTCCTATTTCAATGATCCCATGTGGACAAATTTCCCCGCCCGTTTCTACCGGCTCAAAATGCCGTGACCGTTGCTTGTCGGTTGCAAGCAGGAGGAGGACGGCGCCGGCATGGATCGTTGGCCGGGCAAAAAATGTTCAGTCTTCCAGATATTCACCGATGGGAGACAATGCCGGAACCCTTTCGCAGACTGATTTCAAGGACATCAAAATGGGGACCGACAGCAATGCTCCGGGCACGCCCCAAAGCCAGGTCCAGAACATCAACGAGACAAATATAACCACCGGATTCATGGTAAACCGGCGGCCCAGCAATATGGGCGTGATCAAATTCGCTTCCAGCAGATGCACGAGCAAATACCAGGCGGCGGGAAGCAACTCCCGGGTCAGGTTGTCAAAACTGAGCAAGCCGACGATTCCCAACAGGATGATTCCCGCGATGGGGCCGAAATACGGAACGTAATTGAGAAAAGCCGCGAGCACTCCCCACATGGCCGCATTCGGCACGCCCATGAAGTAAAATCCCGTTCCCACAATTACTCC
Organism: Verrucomicrobiia bacterium; assembly: GCA_035570675.1. Lineage (GTDB taxonomy): Bacteria > Verrucomicrobiota > Verrucomicrobiia > Limisphaerales > Pedosphaeraceae > DATMLG01. The sequence continues at coordinate 5,215 of DATMLG010000075.1, forward strand.
CACCCCGACATTGATCATTGAAACCGAAAACAGGTAACTGGAGATGTTCTGTTGGATTTCGCGGGTGATTTCCACGGCGCGCCGTTTGTCGTGCAACGTCGGCATGACCCGGACCATTTTTTGCAGGAATCGGTCCCCGGCTGCCAGGAGAAGGTATGACAGAACCAAGGTCTCCCCGATCCGCACCAGCAGGCTGCCCGTCCAATCGATCACCGTACTGGCGGCATGATTGTCCTTGATCTCCACCGGCGCGGCCTTGGGCTGGCCGTCGTCGGAAGTGCCAAGCTTGGAGACTTCAGCGGCCACCTGGCCGAGTCGCGCCGCCGGTTGGAATATCCGTTGAACCCGTTCGCGCAACTGCGTCATGTGGCGTGGCGTGTCCTGGGCCCATTCAATTGCGGGCTGGCTCAAGCGGATGACCCCGAATCCCGCCGCGAGCACAAACACCAGCAATACAACCGCCGCACCGAGTTTTGGCGGCACCCCGATTTCCGACGAACAACGTATCACGGGTTTCAAAGCCATTCCCGCGACCCACGCCAGCACCACCGGCATGAGCACCACCTCGGCCAGATAAAGAAACGCGATGGCGGCGAATACGGCCAGGATCCCCACAAAAACCACCTCCCATTTGACCGGCGCAGGCAGGCTTCCCTGAAGGGGAAGATTGGAATCAGAAATTTCGTGCGAGTTTGTCTTTGGTATCTCGGCGGCCGCTTCGGCCGGCCCGGAATTTCGCCGGCGCCGGCGGGTCACAATACGGTGCTCATCGAAAGACATTTTGATTTCCAGTTCTGAATTTGTGATTTTCCGCCGGTGGAAGCGGGAGGGAATTCCTGGTGAACTCCCTCCCGCGACGTTTTAAAACACTTCCATTATTGTCCGGGCCGCGTTCCTTGTTGCGGTGTCTGATCCCGGTCCTGGCCGGGTTGTTTCACCGTGCTGTCTGAATTGTCGGGCAGATTTCTGTCCGACTGCCAGAACGGCTCGGCACCCCAGCTCGGGTTGGTCGCGCTGGGCCAGTTGTTGCGGTCGATGCCGGCGGCGGCCTGCATCTTCGCCTTGTCGGCGCGCAGCACGAGATATTTATTGTCCGCGCTGGGCGTGAATGCGGCCAGTGGAACCGCCAGGAGTTTTTCGTTCATCCCGAGTGTTCCCGTGTCGGACTCGGACATTACGACGTAGGCAACCCGTTCGGTTTTCGGGTCAAACACTACGTCCCGGATGCGCCCCAGATGCTCGTCGTTTTGGTTGCGAACGTTCATCCCGATGATTCCGCTGGCCCGGTTGTATTTGGCCAGCGAGCCCTCGGTTGCGACGGTTCCATACTGGCCCGGCTGGTCAGCGGACGGCTTGGAGGAGTCCGATTGCGCCGCCGAGCGCGAGGCGCCGGCCAGTGTCAGGCACAGGACCGATACGGCATAGGTTGTCAGTTTTTTGCTTGTCATTTTCATAAGTACCCTCTTTCTTTAATGGTTAATGTTACGTTCAATTGCGAACGGGAAGCTTGCATCTTCCCATTCAACATCCGCCCGCCTTGATGGCAGCACAATGGCATGCACGGGCGATGTTATTTCATTCTTTAGCATCGGGAGTGCCAATTGAAATCCCCCCTGTTTTCCCTTGCGGATGTCGCGAATTACGAGGCCAAGGCGCGCCGGTTGCCGCAAAATGCCAGAAACATGCGGCATTTCGAGCAGCCTCAAAGACGGGCTTTTTTAAGGGACCAAAATGGCATTTTCGTCCCCCTGAGGGTTTTGCTGGCGACCATGTTCCTGCTCGTCGCCGGCCAATCAGCCCGCGCGTTGAGTTTGACCGAACTGCGCGCTGATTCAAAGTTGACTCCGGAGCGTCTGATAAAGCAGTTCGCGGATTTCAAATTCGAGCTGAGCCGGAAGGTCCGCAAACCGGAAGTCTTCCTGGCGACGCAATCCGGCGATTGCGATGATTTTGCGACCCTGGCCGCGGAGCTCCTGAGGGAAAAAGGCTACACGACGCGCCTGGTGGTCATCTACATGCCCGAAGCCGTGCATGTCGTCTGCTACGTGCAGGAATCCAATTGTTACCTGGATTACAACTGCCGCAAGCAGGCCGCTCCCCTGGTGAAGTGTGATGGCGATTTGTCAGCCATCGCCGGCTCCGTGGCAAAATCATTCCGCAGTTCGTGGCGTTCGGTGTCGGAATTCACTTGCGAGCCGGACGGGACCAGACATTTCGTCTCGACGGAATTTCGATAACGGCCGCGCCATTCATGGGGGCATCGGGCTTTTCGCGATTGGTTTTGGGGGAAAGCGTGAGCCAGACATCGATGATTTAACAAAGGGAGGATTTGGTGAAAGGAGGAAATGAGGGGTTGGCCGATATGACGATACGATTAACTGACCTCTTTCGGCACGTTTATGGCGGAGGTGGTGTGGCGGCATTCCCTGTCTCGGCGAGGGAAGCGCGCGTTTCCGTCGGCAGATGCCGTCGTCGCCACAGGACGTAAATCACAGGATAAATGAGCAGTTCCAAAATGCCCGAAGTAATCACGCCGCCAATCATTGGCGCGGCAATGCGTTTCATCACGTCCGCGCCTGATTGTGTGGTGGGCGACCACATGATGGGCAGAAGGCCAAAGAGAATGGCACAAACGGTCATGATTTTTGGACGGATGCGTTGTACCGCCCCTTCCACCACGGCCAGACGAAGGTCTTCAATCGAGTTCATGCGACCGGCGGCGCGAAACTTGTCCCATGCCTGGTCGAGGTAAAGCAGCATCACCACGCCCGTCTCGGCGTCGAGGCCTGCCAACGCTATAAGGCCAACCCACACGGCCACGCTCAGGTTGTAGCCGAGCAAGTAAAGAAACCAAAATGCGCCGACCAACGAAAATGGCACCGCGAGAAGCACGATGAAGGTCTTTACCACGGATTTCGTGTTGAGGTAGATGAGCAGGAAAATTATCAGGAGGGTGAAGGGTACAACAATCTTCAACCTTTGTTCGGCGCTCTTGAGATATTCAAACTGCCCGGCCCACTGGACATAATAGCCGGGCGGAAACGTTACGGTTTCGCGGATGCGTTTGGAGGCGGCGTCCACATAGCCCCGAATGTCATTACTGGTGATATCTACAAAAACGAAGCCAACAAGCTGGCCGTTTTCAGTCCGAATGGACGGTGGTCCAGTTTTGTAGCTGATGTCGGCAAGCATTGAGATGGGGATTTGCGCGGAGCCAATCTCGTCTTTCCCCGTCGGGACCGGCACAAGCACACGCTTGAGTGCATCGAGGTCTTCGCGGAAGTCGTGGGCATAGCGGACGCTGACAGGATATCGCTCGCGGCCCTCGACAGTAGTGGTAGCGGTCTTGCCGCCAATGGCGGTCTCGATGATGTCATTCACATCGCCAACGGTGAGGCCGTAGCGGGCGGCGACTTCCCGATTCGGCGTGAAGTCAAGATAGTAACCGCCCGTGGTCCGCTCCGCGAATACGCTGCGGGTCTTTGGAAAATCGCTTAATGCCTTCTCAATTTTGACGCCGATGTCCTGAATTCCGGCGAGGTCGGGGCCAAAAACCTTGATGCCGAGAATCGACCGGAAGCCGGTGGTCAACATTTCCGTGCGCGTCTGAATTGGCATCCAGAAAATGTTTGCCATGCCGGGGGTTTTGACTTTCCCGTTCATCTCCGCGATGAGCCTTTCCCAAGTCATGCCGGGCCGCCATTGCTCCGGCGGCTTGAGCTTGACGACGGTTTCAATCATCGAAAGAGGCGCGGGATCCGTTGCTGTTTCGGACTGACCCGCCTTGCCAAAGACATTTTCGACTTCGGGAAATTCCCGCAGCATCCGGTCCTGGATTTGCAAAATCCTGGTTGCTTCGTCGATGGAAATGCCGGGCACGGCGGTGGGCATGTAAAGAATGTCGCCTTCATTAAGGGGCGGCATGAACTCCTTGCCCAATTTTTTGAACGGGTAAATCGTCATCGCCATAACAAGGATGGCGACGATCAATGTGAGCCAGCGGAAGCGAAGCACGAAATGCACAAACGGCCGGTATGCCCAAATGAGAAGGCGGTTCACGGGGTTCCTCTTCTCCGGTGTGATCTTCCCGCGCACAAAGAACAGCATCAGCACGGGAACGAGCGTCACGCCAAGCAACGCGGCAAAGAACATGGAAAAGGTCTTGGTAAACGCCAGCGGTTTGAACAATCGCCCTTCCTGCGCTTCCAGCGAAAATACCGGGATGAAACTCACCGTGATGACGAGCAATGCGAAGAACAACGGGCGGCCGACATTTTTGGCGGCGGCGATGATGACTTCAACACGTTCGAGGTTTGTCGGGTCGCGGCCTTTTTCCTCGCGGAAATGTTCGAGAAACTTGTGCGCGTTTTCGACCATGATGATGGCCGAGTCCACCATCGCGCCGATGGCAATGGCGATCCCGCCGAGCGACATGATGTTGGAGGTCAGATGCAAATGAAACATCGGCAGGAAAGATAGAATGATGGCAATGGGCAGAGTGATGATCGCCACGAGCGCCGAGCGGATGTGCCACAAAAAAATCAAACAGACGAGCGCAACGACGACGCATTCCTCGACCAGCTTTTCGCGCAACGTGTCAATGGAGCGTTTGATCAACTGGCTGCGGTCGTAGGCGGTGACGATTTCCACGCCTTCGGGGAGCGATGATTTGATTTCCGCCAGCTTTTTCTTGATGCCATCAATGACGTGCAACGCATTTTCCCCATAGCGCATCACCACGATGCCGCCGACAACTTCACCCTCGCCGTTCAATTCGGCGGCACCGCGCCGGAGGTCCGGGCCAAGATGCACCGTGCCGACGTTCTTCACCAGCACCGGGGTTCCGTTCTGTGACTTGAGCGGGATGTCTTCAATGTCCTCGATTTTTTTGATATAACCGCGACCGCGCACGTAGTATTCCGTGGAACCGACCTCGAATGTCTTTCCTCCCACATCCCCGTTGGATCTGCGGATTTTACCAACTACTTCGCCGATCGGAATCCTGTAGGCGGACAGTTTATTTGGGTCGAGATCAACTTGATACTCCTTCACGAATCCGCCGATGGACGCGACTTCGGAGACGCCCTTGACGGATTCGAGCGCGTAACGCAAATGCCAGTCCTGAAACGAGCGCAGGTCAGCCAGGTTGTGTTTGCCACTCCTGTCCACCAAGGCATATTCAAACACCCAGCCCACGCCCGTGGCGTCCGGGCCGATGACGGGATTTACACCTTCCGGCAATGTGCCGCGAACCGAGTTCAAGTATTCAATCACCCGTGAACGCGCCCAATAGATGTCCGTGCCGTCCTCGAATATGACATAGATAAATGACTTGCCAAACATGGACTCGCCACGAACAAACTTCACTTTTGGCGCGGCAATGAACTTGGTGGAAATCGGGTAGGTTATCTGGTCTTCGACCAGGTCCGGTGAGCGGCCTTCCCAATCCGCACTGACGATGACCTGCACATCGCTCAGGTCCGGAATGGCGTCGAGCGGCGTGCGCATCAGCGCCCAAAGGCCGCCGAATACGCCAAACACAATCAGAATGATGACAAGAAACGCATTTCGCGCGCTGGCCTCAATGATGCGCTCCAGCAGGAAGGGTTTTCGCGGCCCGGTGGATGGTGGGAAGACTGGCGTATGCATGAAGAGATTCCTTACCAGGATTTCAACGCACCCTGCACCCTGGCCTCCGCATCGATGAGAAAGTTGGCGCTGGTCGCGACACGCTCGCCTTCCTTCAGTCCGCCTTTCACTTCGTAGAAGTCACCGTATTTGCGTCCAAGTTCGACAAAGCGCGGCTCCAATTTGCCGCCGCCCCTGTCAATGAAGACGATGTTGTGCAGGCCGGTTGGCAGGACAGCGTCAACCGGGACGCCAACGCCTTCGCCCATGTCCATCGTCAGTTCGGCATCCACATACATGCCGGGCCGAAGCTTGAGATCCGGATTCCCGACATCAACCCGGACCCGTCCCGTGCGCGACACCTCGTTGATCAAAGGCTCGACCGCAGAAATCTTTCCGTTGAACCTTTCACCAGGATACGAGGAAGTTGTGATCACCACGGGAAGTCCTGTCTTCAGCATCGGCAATTCGTCCTGAAAAAATTGCACCCAGACCCAAAACGCCGGTCCATTTCGCTGCTTCTCGGAAGCCACCGTGCCGGCGGCGCGAACGGTGTGGCGGAACGGCTGCTTTTCCACGGCGGCATAAGTTACGCCGATTTGTTGCTGACGCCCGACTGGCACCGTGAACTCGCTGGGCAGGTCGTCTTCGCTTATTTTCGCCGGCACGGTATTGCTGGCCTCATTCGTGCCGGCCGCGCCTTTCTTCAGCACCGGGACCAGATCCATCGAGCAGATGGGACATTTTCCATGGGGGTCCTGGGATCTCACGGAGGGATGCATCGTACAAGTGTAGTAATCCACATCCTCGGGTTTTGCGGCGGGGCCGTCTTTTTTGCAGGAAGCAACACCCACCAGCAGGCCGATGAACAGCAGCATGAAAACACACGGACTAACCGCTTTAACTTTGAGCATAGATTTTTTATGGAAATTGTTGGCTGTTTGTCCCGGACGGGGACAAAACTGCTTAGCAGCAAATGAACACAATGCGCCAACGGCGGCTATAGCCGGGCACACCACGGGCGGGGGAAGGGAAAAATCAGATGAGGTAACAGCAATCCCGCTGGAAAAGCGGGACGGCGGTCATCGAAGCAGGTGAGGAAAATCGTGAGGAAAGCTCGTGCGCCGGAAGCGAGGGAAGCGTCAGAATGGAAACCCCCGGCATGGCCAGCGCCTGCAGTTCATTTTGGGAGGAGGAGGGAGCGGGGACGGGCGTCACCGGAGCAGCGGGCGCATCGGGTCTGGCGCAGCACGCCGGCGTCTGGCAGTCTTTGCAATCGCTGCAACATGAACCGGCCTCCCGAGTGTGGGTGGTTGCGGGGAGGGGAGACACCGCAATGGCAGAGCCTGCCAGGAGAATAAATCCCAGCAGCAACGCGATTGCAATTCTTAGGGGCTTTTGTGCCATGCCTGTTCTTAGGTCGTTTAAGATTCGCCAGCCTTGCAAGACCATAGCATATCGGCAGGCGGATGCAAAAAGTTAAATTCGCAGGTTCTTCATAGTGTTCAAACCAACCAGAATGCCGCAGAAATCTAGCGTTTGATTTTGGTGGGAAGCACCAGCCTGAGCAACTCCATTTGGTCCCCGCTGGCAACCAACACCACTGTCGGCGGCATTTCCTATTTCAATGATCCCGTGTGAACAGATTTTTCCTCCCGTTTCTACCGGCTCAAAATGCCGTGACCGGAGACGGTGGCGCGAACCAAACTTCCCAGTTCTGAAAATGGAACGACGAAACTTCATCAAGACCTCATTTGCTTTTGGCACCGGTCCGGCGGTTAGAAAGGCCGCGTCACCTGGCTTTTTCCAGGCCGTGCGCCGGCAACTCAAGGATGAAGCACGCTCCCTGGCCCGGGCCGGGGCTTTGTGCGCGGAGCGAGCCGCCCAACTCCGTGGCCGCCAGCGCCCCGCTGTGCAGCCCAAAGCCATGCCCGTTCTTGCGCGTCGTAAAACCATGCGCAAAAATCCGCTCCAAATTCTCCGCCGGGATTCCCACCCCGTTGTCAATCACCCTGATCGCCACCCGGTTCCCATTGACCGGCCTGATGCTCAACGTCATCAGCTTGTCCGCATGCCCTTTTTCGACGAGCGCATGTTTCGCGTTCTTGATCAGATTGACCAGGATTTGCAGCAGCTTGTGCTTCTCGACACTGATTGCCGACACCTCGGCGTAGTCGCGGACCAGCCTGACCTCCTGCCGCGCCAATTCCTCCTCGTTCATCCGCACGGCATCTTCGACGACGTCCGATACCTTGACCGTCTCCGCCAGACCTGAAATCTTCGCGTAATTCTGCTGGGCGGCCACGATCTCCTTGATGTGTTCGACGTTTAGCTGGAGAGATTCGAGTTCCGCGAGCGTCGCCAGCTGCTCCCGGGTCAACTGTTCGGAGACCTGGCTTATGTAGTTGGGCAACTGTTTCCCCTTGGGATCGTTCGCCAGATAGTCGCCCAGGCCCTCCGTGTGTTCGTTGAGCAGCGCAATGCCCTTGGCCAGGCGCGCCACGCTGGATTTTTTGGTGTTGTCGAAAAGCAGCGTGGCCGAAACGTTGACGCTGTTGAGCACGTTGCCGACGTTGTGCAACACACTTGTGGCCACCTCCGCCATCCCGGCCCGCCGGGAAGTCTCCACCAGTTCACGATGGGTTTTCTCCATCTGCGCCTCGATCCGTATGCGCTCGTCGATTTCCGCCTCGAGTTGTTTTGTGCGGCGCCGCACCTGTTTGCGCAATCCGGCCACCCAGGCCAATGTCAGGAAAAGCACCCCTCCCAACCCACCAAAAACGTACAACGCATGCTGCGCCGTCCACCAGGGCGGGACGGAGATCACCTCCACGTCGGCCGGCGACCGCAGCAGCAGTTGAAATGATTGAATCTGCCGGTTGTTGTCCAGCCGCGCCACGTAAACACCGGTAAACCGCACCGTGCTGCCGGACACGAACGCCGCCATGGGCTCCCGGTCCGATTTTTCCATGATCGCGTCAATCAACCGTTGCCCAAACTGCACCGTCACGGTTTCCTCCGTCGCGCCGAGCGAATGGGTCAGCACGCGCCCGTCCAAGGTCACCAGCGTGGCATTGAAGGCTTCATCCAGCGCCGATTCCGGCGCCAGCCGGGTGGCTTTGCCGGGCTGCGGCGCGCCCTGCGTTGCCGGACGCGCGAGCGCGTCTTGCAGCATGGGCAACTGATCTTTCAGCGCGAGAAAGCCCACCACATCCACCCAATCCGCCGCGGGGATTGCCCCGCCGGCCTGGACCAGGACGCCGCCAGAATCATCCTGCACGAAAAACGCCCCACTGCGCTCCCGCAAAATAATCTGGCCCCGAACATGCGAACGATTCAATCCGTATCCCCCCGCATGAAACTCAAACAATCCGTTAATCGGCCCGGGCGGCAATTGGAATGGATCGGCGACCTCCGCCTCCTTGATCTCGAGCGCGTCCCAGTTCGGCACGCAAAATCCTATGCCTTTCAATTGCCGGCGGTTGTCGAAAAGCGTCCGGCAGACGCCGCGCGCCAGAATCGAAGCGCCCACAAAATTGCTGGGGATGGTGTTGTTCGTGCCCATCACGGTCATTTGGATTACGGCGTCCCCGGTCGAAAGAGTCACGGTGGTGCGATTGCTGGTGGCCGTGGCGGAGCGGACCACTCCGTTCAACTCCACCCATTGGCTGTCCACCATTCCGGTCATCAAGAGCTGGGACGGCGCGGGGGTGGCGTTGGGAAATTTGCCGGGGCCGATGATCCGCAGCCCCTCCGCCTCGATGATCGGAGCAAAACCCCCGGGCCCGGTAAAGCCCCGCAGCTCGACGGTGGTGCCGGCCTCGGGGAAGACATCGAACCGCTTGTTTGACAAACCCACATAAATTCCCGCCGTCCCGTCCTGCACAAAGTCCAGTTGCTGATCGGCGTCCATTTCGTTGTAGGTCACCACGCCCCGGACTTGAACCGGATAGCCGCGCCCCGCTTCCTTTACCGAGAGTTCGCGGACCTTCGCGATGGTGTCCAGGACCGGAAGGGCCGGGTCCGCACCCACCGGAACCGACGCCCGCGCGCGCGTCATTACCGGTCCGTTGGAGCCTGGCGCGGGATAACCGAACACTTCGATCGTCGTGCCGGGGGCGAAGGCCGCCGGCTCCGCGAGCTCGATTTCGACCACCCCGGAGGCGTCCCGCGCCATCAAGGATCCCGGCCGCAGCGTCTCCACGCTGGCGCGAATCCGCGCCGGCTCGCCGTTCGTCGCCAGTTGGGCGATCGGCACAATGGGCATCGATTTGATGGTCTGGATCGCATCCATGCCGGTCACAAAAACGTTGAAACCGTTCGGACGCCGGTCTGGCGTCAGGTCGAGGGCCATGACACCTTCAAAATTGATCGTCGCTCCGCGCAAGCTTTCCGCCTCCGCGAGCGCGCCGTTGGGCAGCGACACGTCCAGGAAAACGCCCGAGGGAGTGAGCAAATGCAGCCGGGGCCGTCCGCCGGTGTTGCCGATGCTGAAGCTTTGTCCCGTCCCCTTGACGCGCAGCCGTTCGTTTTCCACCGTCAAATGACCCATGACCGCCAGGTCTAGGGGCTCCGGCAAGGCGCCGGTTCCGACGATCTGTAATTCCCTGGCATCAATATCGCAATGGACGGCGCCGACGACGGTCTTGCCCGTCAACTCGATGATTTGTCCCGCCTGCAAGTTGCTGGAGGCAGACCGATCACGAACCCCGGTCAACCTCACAAAGGCCGCGCCGGTTTCATCCTGAACGAAGGCGGCATTCCAATCCGGATTAAAATAGGTCAGCGTGGCATGGAGCTTGACGTCAAGCCCCTTGGCCGCCTCGGCGGCGGTGAGCCGGCCAACCTGGCTTATATGGGTCAACGGCTCGTCCTGCCCCCTTAATGGAAAGGCCAGCAGGAGCGCAAGGTGCCCGAAAACCACAAGCCGTTTCATAGCGCTGAAACTTGAGAATCGCAAGCCACTCATTCGCAACATTTTACGAATCACCCTAGGCCCTGATGAAGCGGCCGCCAACCGGCTCAACCGGAGCGTTAAACACAGCACATTTGGGACCGGTCCAAGCAAATATCGGCGAAAAGTGAAGGAAGCTTTAGCAAATAGGCGGCCCTTCGGCAGTGGAAGGGGGAGACACGAATTCCGCGAATTGTCGCTAAAACCGGCCGGCGACCATCGTCCTAAAACAAAGAGGAAATATCTAATTATTCAGCCCTGGCCCCTTGTACGCCATTTCAGGAGTCGATTCCCGCATTTTCAGTTTGCTGCTTGATTTTGGCGCCGGCGGGTACAGTCTGGAACCATGTCGTGCACGTTTCGACCCCTTACCGTGTTGAGTCCGCGAAAAGAGCATGGGGTTGTCAAACGATCCAGGCTGGGCATCGCATTCATGGTCATGTCGCTCATGTTCGCCGCCGGGCCGGCCCGATGCGACGAGGGCCTGGGCCACACGCTGCCGATCGGAGCCTCCGCACCGGACTTTACTCTTCCCGGGATTGATGGCCGCACCCACTCGCTGCACGATTACGCCGACGCCAGGATTTTGGTGATCATTTTCACGGCCAACCATTGCAAAACGGCCCAAGCCTACGAAGGCCGAATCATCCAACTGGTCAAGGATTACAAGGACAAGGGAGTGGCCGTGGTCGCGATCGCACCCAATGATCCCCAGGCCCTCAGCCTGAGCGAGTTGGTTTACTCCGATCTCAGCGATTCTTTTGCAGAATTGAAAATTCGCGCCCAGGAGCGGGGATTCAATTTTCCCTACCTCTATGATGGCGACAGCCAAAAAGTCAGCCGCGCTTATGGACCGGTTTCGACCCCGCATGTATTTATCTTCGATCAGGAGCGCAAACTTCGGTATGTCGGACGGATTGATGATTCCGAAAACATCGCCGCGGTGACCAGGCAGGATGCCCGCAACGCCCTGGACGCCATGCTGGCAGGGAAACCTGTTCCGGTGGAAAAGACCAGGACCTTCGGTTGCTCCATCAAGTGGTCTGAGAAAAGAGCGGCGGCCGCGCGAGAGCTGGCGGCCATGGAGCAAGAACCCGTGACGCTGCAATCCGCCGACGTTCAAACCATCAAGACCTTGATGAGCAACGACACCCCCAAGATGCTTTTGATCAATGTCTGGGCCACCTGGTGCGGCCCCTGCCTGACGGAACTTCCAGAATTCGTGACCATGAACAGAATGTACCGCAACGGCAACTTCGAGCTGGTCACCATCAGCGCGGACACCGCCGACCAGAAGGCCAAAGTCCTCGCCGATTTGCAGGAAAGGCACGTGGCCGCGCGTAACTATATTTTTGACAACAAGGACATGGACGCCCTGGCCAACGCCCTGGATGCGGAATGGCCGGGAGGTTTTCCTTATACGATCCTGGTGGCGCCGGGCGGCAAGATCCTTCAACGTCAAATGGGACAAGTAGATTCGATGAAACTAAAGAAAGTCATCGCTCTTTACCCAACACGGTAGCAAGGCGGCCAGGAGGAAGAAGGCAATTTTTCATAACGGAAATAACGGGCAGCGTTTTAGCGCATTGATGCGAGGGCGTAATGGGGCGGACCCGCCTTCGCCAAGGCTGTGGCGCGACGAGCGGGCGCGGATGACCCTGCCAACGGATGATTCAACGTAACTGGTTGATTTCCCGCATCTCTGAGGTGAAATTACCCGGCAAGAAGCGTTCCAAAGCTCCCTCAGCCCGAAAAAATGCGCAAGTCATCACGGCGATTTCAGCCGGAAGAAGTCCTGCCGGTTCGTGGAGGACACAATGACCTGATACGACTGGTTCGTGACCACGCGCAGGTTCGTCACCGTCTGCCAGTTGGTCGAGGCCAGGTTCGTGTTTTGTTGCAGATTGAAGCCTGCCGAATTGTTCGTCAGCCAGGTGAGAAACGCCTGCCGGGCGGACACATTGATATTCAGAACCGGCGGCGGAACGGCCACGGCCATGGGCAACAGGTAAATGCCGCCGTAAAGACTCGCAGCGGCGAGCAGGTTTCCGCTGCCCGACCAGGCGACGGATTGCCATTGTTGAAACGGCGAGTTGGTTGAGGTCCAGGCCGCCCCTGAATTGGTCGAGTAATACAGCAGGCCGGCCGCTGTGGCCGCGGCCAGCCGCGTGCCGTCGGCTGACGAGCCAACTGTCAGCCAATGTTCCGACGGCGTGTTGGTGTCTGGCACCCAGTTTGTTCCCGAATCGGTGGAGGTGTAAATCGGCAACGGCCGGAGATACTGGTCTTCATACGGCGCCGCGACCAGTTTGGTTCCATCCGCGGAGCAGGCCACTGCCGACCAGTAAATTTGCGGCGCGGAAGTCAGGTTCCAAGTGACGCCGGAATCAGGCGAGGTATAAATATAACCGTAAGGCGCGCCGGTGTATAAATTGTGGCCGTTCACTGCCGCCGCGATTTTGGTTCCGTCCGCCGAGGAAGCGAGGGAAACCCATCCGAGGCTGGGCGCGTTGGAGGATTGAATCCAGGTCCCGCCGGAATTGGTCGAGGTATAAATCAGGCCGGGACTGTCCGTTCCGAAACCATCCGCCGCAACCACCAGTTTCTTTCCGTCGCTGGAAGCGGCCCCGGCCAGCCAGTTCTGGTACGGGAGATCGTTCGTCTGCCACGTCGCGCCCGAATTCGTCGAGGTGTAAATCCCCGAGCCGACGATGGGCGGACCCACCGCCAGCAAGATTGTCCCATCGGCCGAGCTGGCCACCGAATACCAAAACGATGGCGTCATGGTTCCGCTCACAGACCAGTTCGTCGCCGAATTCGTCGAGCGGTAAACCGGGCCGGCCGTGTCATTACCTCCCGACCCCGCCACCCACTTCGTGCCGTCGGTCGAAGCCACCAGCGATTCCCAATAATTCGTGTTCGGCGCGCCCGTCAATATCCACGGCGTGGCGAAGGCGGTGGTGTAAATCCCGAGATCCTCGGTCGCCCCGACCAGCTTGCTGCCGTCGGCCGAGGACGCCAGCGTCAGAACACTGTGCGGCGGCAGCGTGCTTTCGACGCTCCAGTTTGTCCCGAAGTTGGTGCTCATATAAACCACCTCGGAAATGTCGGAATACGAATCCGGCATCGCCCCCAGCGCATAGAGCCTGGAACCGTCCACCGAGCAGGCCGCTGCCAGCCACCCGTTGGACGGTCCGTTCACCGCCGGCGTCCAATTCGCCCCCGAATTGCTGGAAAGGTAAATCTTTGCGGGGTTGAAAGCGTTGTCCTGACTGGCCAGCGCGACGAGCCGGGTGCCATCGCCGGAAGCCGCCACCGAGGTCCAGAAGTAGGCCGGCGCGTCCGACGGATTCCATGTCGTGCCCGAATCCGTGGAATAATAAATCGAGCCGCCCCCTTCAAACTCCGGGTCGTTGTCGGCGGCGGCGACCAGCTTCGTGCCATCCGACGACGAGGTGATGGTCCACCACGCATTCGTCGTCGCGTTCAACTGCGTCCACGTCGTCCCGAAATCCGTTGACCGGAAGATGTGTCCGGCATTGCCGTCAAAATCCGAGTTCGCCACCGTCACGAGCTTGCTGCCATCCGACGAACCCGCCGTGGCCTGCAAATTTTCCTGCGGCGGATTCGCGAGCATCTGCCAGGAACCGCCGCCGTTCGTCGAGGTGAACATGGTGGTTTGTCCGGGCTCCGTCAGCACCAGCTTGCTGCCGTTCGTGGATGAGAACAACTGCCCGCCAGCGTTCGTCAGTGAATCCGACCACGTCAGCCCCGAATTCGTGGACACAAACGTGTCGCTGCTGCTCGCGACCAGCCTGGTTCCGTCCGCCGAGCCGGCGATGGACAACCAGCCGGTCAACGGCGCGCCCGTCGGCGTCCAAACTTGCGTGCTGGCGGGGCTGATGAAAAAGGACAGATTGCCGGCGACAACCGCAATCAAGGGCAAAGTTTTCATATCAATATGGCGATTGTTCACCGTAGCAGTTTCAGGCGGCAAAGTGAAGAGTATTCCGATATGACGATACCATTAACTGAGCCCTTCACGGCAGCCGAAAGGAGAGACACGAATTCCGCGAATTGGCGCTAATACCGGCCGGCGACCTTCGTCATAAACAAAGAGAAAATATGTAATTATTCAGCCCTGAGCCTGTTAGGTACCTCATCCTTCAAGCTGGGCGTCTTTTATGTTTTGGGGCCGGGCGCGAAAGTCTCAATGTATTGATAAGAATCCACTTGAATAAACCCGACCTGGGTGTATGGTGCGGGATGAAGCGAATTGGGATGGTTTTCCATGTCGCCATTTTGGGAGTATGGGCATTCCTTTGCGTTTGTAACAACGGTTGCGCCCAATCGGTCCGCTTCGATGTTCTTTATTCTTTTACGAACAACCCGGAGAGTCCTTATGGAACCTTGATCCAAGGCCCAGACAAGAATTTCTATGGCACAACAGTGAGCGGTGGTTGGGGGTACGGGACTATATTCGGGGTGACGACCAACGGATCTATTACTACCCTTTACTCGTTCACCGGTGGCGTCAATGGGGAGAATCCGCAAGCGGGCCTGGTTCAGGGCACGGACGGCAATTTCTACGGAACCACCCAAGGTGGAGGCAGCAACAATTTTGGAACAGTGTTTAAGTGGTCAACCAACGGATCGCTAACCACGCTTTATTCGTTCACTGGCGGGAGCGGTGGGGCATATCCGTATGCGGCATTGACACTGGGCAGTGACGGAACCTTGTATGGGACGACGTATGGAGGAGGTAATAGCTCCAGTGCAGGCTCGGTCTTCAAGGTGACGACGAACGGGTTTGTAACCAACCTTTATGCCTTCAGCGGAGGCGTGATTGGCATATCTCCCGATCCACCTGATGAAGGCTATCCAACCTCCGCTCTCACTTTAGGCCCAGATGGCAATTTTTACGGAACAACTACAGGTTCATCTTTTACTGTAGAAACCGAAAATTCCGGTACTATCTACGAAATCACTTCCAACGGGGTAATGACCACACTCTATTGGTTTAGCAGTCAGTTTGATCCTGGCGGTGATGGGTCTGTTCCCATTGCCGGTCTAAGCCTCGGCCCGGACGGCAATTTTTATGGTACTACTGATGCCGGCAGCACCAACGGCTTTGGCACAGTGTTCAAGGTGACAACCAAAGGAGTATTGACTACCTTGGTGGCGTTCAACGCCACAAATGGGGGGGCTTCACGTGGCAAGCTAACGCTGGGCAACGACAACAATTTCTACGGTACAAGCGGTTCGGGCGGCAACGGTTATGGAACTATTTTCCAAGTGACTACCAATGGCAGATTGAGAGACTTGCATTTTTTTGCCGGCGTGGACGGTGCGTATCCTGTGGCGGGTTTGACACCCGATGGGAGCGGTAATTTCTTTGGAACCACTTCTGGTGGCGGCTCCAATGTTTGCGGCACATTTTTTGAGGTTGCGGGTAATGTCGTATTTACCGCGATTAGTTCCTTCACTGGCGGTGCTCATGGAGCGAATCCACAAGCGGGTCTAATCCAGGGGCCAGACGGCGACTTCTATGGAACGACTGGAAGCGGCGGTACCAACAATTCTGGCACTGTTTTCAAAGTGACGACCAACGGCGCTCTGACCACAATGGTTTCCTTTAATGGCCTCAACGGAGCGAACCCTTACGGAGATTTAGCATTTGGAAACGACGGCGAAATATACGGAACAGCCTATAATGGCGGAGTTAATCAGCAAGGCGTACTATTTAGGGTCAGCACGAACGGTATGTTGACACCCCTGGTTCCGTTCGGCAATGCAGGCACCGGCTGGAATCCTTACGCGGGTCTAACGCTTGGCACTGACGGCAATTTCTACGGTACCACCGAAGAGGGCGGACCCGGCACGGCTTTTGAGCTGGCAACAAATGATGTTCTCACAACGATTCATTTTTTCGGATACTCGGGCGTAAATGTTGACGGAGCTTTACCAGACGGCAAGCTGGCGCTGGGTCCTGACGGCGCTTTTTATGGAACGACCTTCTGGGGAGGTGCCTACTGGAACTTTGGAACTGTCTTCCGTATGTTGACCAACGGAACCGTTGCGAGTCTCTATTCCTTCACCGGAGGGGCAGATGGAGCGAATCCGCGCGCGGGTCTGACATGGGGCTACAACGGCAACTTATATGGTACCACTGAAGGCGGTGGCGGCAACGCTTCAGGAGTCGTTTTTACAGTTACGACGAACGGGTCCTTTACGACACTTCATTCATTTACCGGTGGCTCCGATGGATCAACTCCTTACGCGGGCCTGACTCTGGGCGGCGACGGCAATTTGTATGGGTCTGCCTCGGGAGGGGGCGGCGGCAATTACGGAACGCTTTTTCAAATCACGACCAACGGAACCTTCAGAACGCTGGTGTCCTTCAACGGAACCAATGGGGCAAATCCAAAAGGGGCGCTGACGTTGGGAAGCGACGGAAATTTCTACGGAACGACTGTGTCGGGAGGGAGCGGCGACGGTGGCGTGATCTTCCGGTTAGTGGTGGGAGGCACAATCAATATCACCCTGAGCAACGGCACGCCAAGCATTACTGTTTCAGGCCAGACTGGCAATCGTTACGCGCTCGATTATACGGATTCCCTTGTGCCGAGCAATAATTGGGTGAGCATAACAACCAATACGATTTCGAGTAACTCGCAGTCGTATCTGGACACAAGCGCCTTGGGAATATCCAATCGTTTCTATCGATTGCGGCTCGTCCCATAAGAGGAATGTTGGCAACTGGCCCGGCCTTCATCCCGCAAGTGAGAGGACGAGAACGAGAACGAGAACGAGAACGAGGAAATTGTTTTCTTGTTAATAGTTTTCGTTGGAGTTTTCGCGCTTAATTTTGGTGGAAAGCGTGAACTGGTCAGCGAGGATTTGACAAATGGAGGAATTGGGATATTATTTGAGGCGCGAGGCTTGGGGCGTGTGGCCCGAGGTCGGAGCAGGACGGGAAAGAGCCCCGACAGGGGCTATCGAGGTGCGCGAAGCGCGCAGAGGAGGAAAGGACAATCTAAATTGAAAAGGATGATGAATTGGCAAGCGAAGCCTGCACCCAATATTGCGGAGCGCGTCGGCGGTTGCGTGCCCTACCCACGGCGGGCGGAGTGCGGTTGCAGCGCTCCTGTCGGCGTCCCGGCGTCCCGGCTTTCCTTGGTGTGTAAGAAGGCGGAACAACCCGTGAGAATATGCGAGAAAAGGCGGAACAGAATCAGTTTTGTTCCGCCTTTTTACGGCTTTTTACGGCTTTTTACGCCTTTCCTGTTTAAAAATTTATTTTGCCGGTTAAGCCGCCCGCAAACAGCGGGGGATGGGAGGGCGTAACGCTTAGTAACGGATAATAACGGTTAATTGGAGGGAGGGAGCGGGGTGAATTTCAAAATACAAAATTAAGAATTAAAAATTTGAGATTTGAAATTTAAAATTGAAGAGGGGGACGGGGATTGGACGGGCGACGGGAGGACCTGTGCAATTAAAAGTGCAAAAGGTAAAATTCAAAATTGGAGAGGACGTGCTGCCTGCATGGCAGCGCGGGCGGGTTCTTTGACAATCTATAAAACCGTGAGCCGTAAGCCGTAAGCGGTGAGCAGCGGAAGACGCAGAGTCGGCAAGAATTGCCGGGTCGTGCCGCTTCGGTCCGCCTTGGTCCGCTTGGTACCGGATAAATTTTTTTCTCCGCACGAAAATGGGAGGAAGAATTGCCACAAAAGGACACAAGGACACGAGAGAACCGGGAAGAAAAGCGGTCGAAAGTGGGATTAGGCGGGAGCTTAAGCGGGATTAAATGGGAATAGGCGGGACGAAAACGGGCCGCTTCCCGCTTAATCCCGGATATTCCCGCATAATGGGTTTCGAAAAAAAGTTGAGGGTTGATGGCGGTGAGTTCAATCCTTTCAGGGTTGGGACGATTGATGAAACATTACCCAAGGTAGGCCCTCTGTCCTAGCGGACCGCCACCAAATCGGGCCAACCGTTGGGCTGAATGATTCAATCCCTTTGGGATTGACGGCCAGCGCCAAACGTAAGTGGTTGATTTCCCGCATCTGAATGAGGGAATTTTAACCGCGAATCAACGCGAAGGACGCGAATTTGGATTCTGCCGGATGCTCGAAAGCCACGGAGCTAATTTCGACGCTCTATGGTTGCGGGTGTTGCCAACTCTTATAGACGGCCTCGAGACTGTAACCGTCGGGATCGAAAACGTTCGCGGCATAATAACGGGGATCGTAATACGCGCGCGCGCCGGGCTTGCCGTTGTCGGTCGCGCCCGCCGCCATTGCGGCCTTGTAGAAGGCGTTCACCTCGGACCGGCTTTTGGCGACAAAGCCGATATGCGCAGCCTTGGCGTCCGCATCGCCCTGCCTAAGCCAGAAGAATACCCGGCCATCGCGTCCGAACCCCTTGAGGTCGGGATGGCCTTTGGGGCCATCCTTTCCGTCGTAATCAATGACATGTGCGATGCCGAGCGGCTTGAGGGCCTTGTCGTAAAACGCAATCGATCGACCAAGATCCGTGACAGTTATGAAAACGTGGTCGAGCATGGGTTACTGAGGTCGCAGTTTTTGCTCATGGATTGTACGCGGGCAGCCCGCCATTTACAAGCTGACGTGCGGCGGCCGGAAATGACGCTGCCAACGGATGATTCGTCGTAAGTGGTTGATTTCCCGCATTTCCGTGCGGAATTCGGAGTGCGGACTGCGGAATTACCAAATCCAAAGGCCAAAGCCCAAAGGCCAAGGTCCAAAGCGATGCCGACGGCTCGCTCGGAGATCGAGCCCTACCACTTAGGAAAATGCAGAAGGATGAAGGAAGAGTGCAGAAAGGC
>DATMLG010000076.1:0-6010 GCA_035570675.1 Verrucomicrobiia bacterium
TCGAGTCCGCTGCACGGGACGGCAATGCCAAAGGGCAGGTGAATCTCGGGGAATTTGAATCGTTGATGTCGCCACCCGATTATACAAATGCTTTTTATTGGGATAAAAAATCCGCCGAGCAAGGCTACGCGCCAGCCCAACATGATCTCGGCGCGCTGTATGAATCGGGCTTCGGCGTGCCTGCCGACCGGGTCGAGGCACTAAAATGGCTGGAGCTTGCAGCCGACGGTGGGTCCAAGGATGCCACCAGCGAGCAGGACCTGCTGAAAGCAGTGATGGATCCGTCTCAGAAGCAGGAGGCGGAACGCCGGGCGAAGGCCTTCAGACCGAAAGCCTCAGAAAGAATTCCGCTGGATGCCGATGAATCGGCAACGTGCCCATTGAGCGATTATTTCGAAATTCCCGCAAAAATGTTCGGAGAGCCCAGTTCCCTGCTAGTGGACACCGGTTCATTCATCACCACACTGGATTCAGGTTATAAAGAGCGCCTGGGCGGGTTGCTGATGACCATCAACTCCCCCAGGTTGAATTTCGATTTGTACGCCGGCCCGGAGATTTACCTCGGTCAAAAACGGTTTGCCCTGCTCCTGGCGACCGTTACGGACTTTCAGGAAGTTGTCAAGGTCATCGGCCACCCGCTGGATGGAATCCTCGGCATGAACTTCCTGAAGGACCACGTGATCTGTTTCGACACGGACGGGAGCGTTTTCATGGTCGAAGGGTCCGTCCCGGAGGCAGTCAAGAAAAACGCCCTGGCCTTAGCGCTCAAGGAAACAGCCAAGGACGTTTTTGGCGTAGAGGCGGTGTTAAACGACAAGGAACCGGTTCTCCTGACGCTCGACACCGGCGATTCTGGTTCGCTTTCCTTGAATCAAACGGACTGGCACAGGGTGTATTCCGAAGGCATAACCAACCCCGCGATCGGAAAAAGCATCCGCTTCGGACCGAAGATGGAAAACATTGTTGCGGAGCACAAAAGGGCCCGGTTGCATAAACTGACGCTGGGCACAAATGTTTACATCAATTTGATCGCCGACGCGACGCCGGGTTCCATTTCCAGGCTCGGCCAAAAGTTTTTCCAGCGCCACCTGTGCGTAATGGATTTCCCCAACCGCACACTCTATCTTGTCCGAGGCAGGGATTTTGACCACCCGGACGAGGCGGACATGAGCGGTTTGCGAATTTGGATGATTGGCGGGAAAATCCTGGTTGAATCGGTGGAAAAAGACTCGCCCGCCGCTCGCGTCGGGATGGCCACCGGCGACGAAATCATTTCGGTCAACGGACGGGAAGCGGCGTCGCTGGGCCTTCGTGAAATCAGCCTGGTTCTCAAGTCGAACCCCGGTGACCGCGTGAGCAT
This sequence comes from Verrucomicrobiia bacterium, assembly GCA_035570675.1. Classification (GTDB taxonomy): domain Bacteria; phylum Verrucomicrobiota; class Verrucomicrobiia; order Limisphaerales; family Pedosphaeraceae; genus DATMLG01. The sequence goes on from DATMLG010000076.1 coordinate 1,361, forward strand.
TCAAGTCATTCGCACGGGAAAAAACGAGACTTTCGCATTTGTTCTTGAGCGCAGAATTTAAATTTGGAATCGCGACGCGCGGCGGTAGTGTCCTAATTTGAAATCCGACTATTTATTCAGAGCATATCTCGCGGCAGGGTCTCTGTCATATTCCGGGTTTGGACTGAATCTCATCAATATTCGTTTCGCAAGCAAGGATTCCAAGAGCTTCTTTGCGAAAGGCCAGCTTTTCTGCGTCAATCGCGCCGCTTGGCTAACGCTTATAGTTTTATATTCGGCTGCGAAGTTAATCACACGCTTTTCCAATGGATTCAGCCCAGCCGAAATCATCTGCCCAATCACTGCCGCAGCATCAGCATCCACCCAGACCTTGCGTTGCTCAATATTATTTCTCAGAACAACCTTTACAGCAGTATTCGAAACCTGAATCTGACAGAATATCGGTTCCGGCAAATCGGCGGCAAGCATGGTGCGCTTCATTCGTTTCGTCCCCTCAGCCGCACACTTCACATAATTCAGATACCCGCGGGACGCGGGTGCTACCCGGGAGACGTTGAAAACGACTAAGGGCAGAATAGTCAGCCTTAGGAACAGATGAATTCAGACCATGAGCACGTGATTCTGAAGCAGGCCGATGCCGCTGATTTCGATTTCGATCGAGTCGTGTTCGCGGAGGGTGAAGGCATCGGGCGGGACGATGCCGGTGCCGGTCAGGAGAACTGCGCCGTGCGGGAAAAGCTGGCTGCGGAAAAGAAAGGCGGCGAGTTCCTCAAAGCGGCGCTTGATTTGTGCGACGGAAGTTTCGCCGGCGAAGACGGACTGGCCGTCGCGCTGGACGGTGATTTTGATTTTCCATTCGCGCGCGGCGGATTCGGGCGCGCCGAGAGCAATCCACGGGCCGAGCGCGCACGAGCGGTCGTAAATTTTCGCCTGCGGCAGGTACAAAAGGTTTTCGCCCTCGATGTCGCGCGAGCTCATGTCATTGCCGATGGTGTGGCCGACGATTTTGCCCTGCGAGTTCAGGACGAGCGCGAGTTCCGGTTCCGGCACGCTCCATCTGGCGTCGCGGCGGATGCCGACGGGTTTGCCCGGGCCGACGACTTTTTCCGCGAGGGACTTGAAAAAGAGTTCCGGCCTTTCGGCGGAGTAAACCTTGTCGTAAGCGGTGGCGCTGAAATCGGATTCCTCCATGCGCGCGGTCTTGCTGCGGAGATAAGTGACGCCAGCGGCCCAGACTTCCTGACGCTCAACCGGCGCGCAGAGCGTGACATCCGACAAGGCGAGGCGGGGAAGGTTGGTTTTGGCGAGGTCGGTGAGTTGCGCGAGAGCATTCTCGTTTTCGAGCAGCGGGAACATTTGGGTGATGCCCGCGGGCGTCAGATCGAGCAACGTGGAATTGTCGGTGACGAGGCCGATGCGGATGGCGTCGGTTTTATTTTTGAAACGGCAGAGTTTCATGATTCATTTTGGCGCGGCCACCGGGATGAGCGGCGCGGGTTTCGGCAGCAAAAAAGCGAGCCCGGCGCAAACGAGCATGCCGACGCCAAGCACATTAAAGGGAAGGGCGGTGCTATGGTATTCATTTTTGAGCCAGCCGGTGAGGTAAGGGCCGGCGAAGCCGCCGAGGTTGCCGAAGGCATTGACCAATCCCATGACGACGGCCATGACGCCGCGCGGGAGGGTCTCGCCGGGGATGGCCCAGAAGGGCGCCATGGCGGCGAACGGGCCAGGGATGGCGAGGCACATGAGGGCGTAGGAAAGCCAGAAATGTTGACTGAACACGACGCTCAAGATGAGGGCGGTCCCGCTCATGAAATACATGGCGGCGACGTGGCCGCGGCGTTCGCGGGTTTTATCCGAGTGCCGGGAGTTCAGAATCATCACGACGGCCGTGACGGCGTAAGGGACGGCGAAGAGAATTCCATATTGCAAGGAAGTGAAGTCGCGTCCATGCAATCCGCTCGTGAGAAAAGTCATGCAGCCATAGGCGGCGCAGTTGTGCAGAAAATAAAGCGCGACCATGACCAGGATGGAAGGTTGCGCGAGCCGTTCGAACCAGGAGACGGGTTGCGTGGGCGCGAGTTCGGCTGCTTCAGCTTTCAGAGTGGCTTCGAGATAGTTTTTTTCCTCGGGAGAAATCCAGTCGGCATCGCCGGGGCGGTCGCGAATGCAAATCCACCAGATGGGCAGCCAGAGGAAGGGCAGGATGCCCTCGAGAATGAGCATCTGCTGCCAGCCGTATTTGCCGAGGAGCCAGCCGGTGAGCGGCGCGGAACCGGCGACGGCGAGCGGCTGGCAAAGCTGCCAACCGGCGTTGGCGCGGGCGCGTTCGGAGCGGGGGAACCAATTCGCCACGAGGACAAGCGTTGCAGGAAAGACGGCGCTTTCCGCCACGCCGAGAAAGAAGCGCATGACTTCAAACTGCCGGAACGTGTGCGAGAGGCCGCAGCCAATGGCGAAAAGTCCCCAGGCCACAAGGCAGAGGCTGACGAGCTTGCGTGCGCTCCAGCGCGATGCAAAATGGCCGCCAGGAACCTGGAGCAGCACGTAACCCAGAAAGAAAATGCCGGCGAGTTCGCCCTTCATTTTGTCATCCATGAGCAGGTCATGCATCAGGGAGGAGATTTTCGGATCGAGCGCGAGGGAGATGTTGGTGCGATCAATGTACGAGATGGTGTACATGATGAGCGCAGCGGGAATGATGCGCAGCCAGCGTTGCCGCGGAATGGCTCCGCCGGTCATTGGACCTGTCCGATCAACTGCGGTTGGTGGGCGGCGCCGCGGCGGACGGCGTTGTATTCCGTGTCAAAAATCAACTGGTCGCCGGAGAATTTCAAAGTAAAGGTGACGTAAAATGGCGTTTGGTAAAAAATGAGCTTCGCCTTGTACACGCCGTCTTCCGTCCATGCGCCGGCCGCCGCGACGGGCTGTTCCTCAGGTTTCTCCACGATGTCCTGGGCAAAGGTCATGCGGCCCGTGGCCCAGGAGCCGCCGCCGCATTCAATCTTTTGCTCGACGCCATTTATCTGGAGGGCGAGCGTGGCGGCATTGCCCTTCTGGCCGAAGGTGAGCGCGGCGGATTCAATCTTCAGGTCATTGGCCGGGAAGACATATTTGCGCCCGGACATCGGCGCGGCGCCGCCGGGCGATGCCGAGCCTGACGGCAGATGCATGGTCAGATGGGCCAGGGCGTCCTTGAGTTTATCAAAATTCTCCTCGTCACGAGGGAGCGACTTGTTTTGCATGGCGGGCAGGAGCTTGTCCCAAACGAGATTCATGACGCCGGCCAGGTCCTTGGTGCCACTGGTGATGGCGACGACGGCGTCCTGATCCGGCATGACGATGCAAAACTGTCCGAACGCGCCATCGCCGCGATAGATATTATGACGCGCGCGCCAAAATTGATAACCGTAGCCCTGCTCCCAGTCGCTGTTGGGGTCGCTGCCGTTGGAAGTCTGGCGCATGGTTGCGACCGCGACCCAGGTGGCGGGCACGAGCTGTTTTCCGTGCCAGTTGCCCTTGTTCAAGTAGAGCAGGCCGAACTTCGCGATGTCCTCGGTGCGAATGCTCAGGCCGTAACCGCCGAGGCAGATGCCCTGCGCGCTGGTGGCCCAGGACGGATTTTCGATGCCCAACGGGTCGAAGAGGCGCGGCTTCAAATAATCCAGCTCGGTCTGGCCGGTGACCTTCTGGACAATCGCGGACAACATGTAACTGCCCGGCGAGTTGTAGAAAAAGAAGGTGCCCGGCTTGTGCTCGACCGGCATTTCAAGGAATTCCTTCGTCAAGACCTCGTTCGTGAGGAAGGAGAATTGCGAGATGCTGTTGGACAACTGGCCGCTGCACATGATGAGCAGATCGCGCACCCGCATGGCCTTGAGAGAGTCGGAGGGTTGCGCGGGGACATCGTCGGGGAAGAATTTCACAATCTGGTCGTCCAAGCTCAGTTTTCCCTCGGAGATAGCCAGACCGACGGCGGTGGAGGTGAAGCTTTTGCTCAACGAAAACATCGTGTGCGGAATTTGCGCGGCGTACGGCGACCACCATCCCTCGGCCACGACGTGACCGTGGCGGACCAGAATGAAGCTGTGCAGGGCGTCAATCTTTTGATCGGCGGCTTCGACGAATGCCTGGATGGCCGTGGAGGAGATTCCCTGGGCCTCGGGAGTGCTGCGTGGCAGGGTGGAGGGCGGGGAGTCGGCGGCCAGAGCACTGATGACCATGGCGGCAGCCAGGGACAGGCAGACGATTATTTTAAGGCTCATGACGATAAATTTATTTTTTGATGCCGGGAATGCGTCTCGTGCGGCGGTTGATTTGCTCGTTGGTAACGCGTCGTTTGTCGCAGGAAGACCCGGGGAAGGCCAGCTTTTTTGCGTGTGCGCGGGCGTGCCGGCTGTTTCAATGAAGCCATGAGTTCCAGCCAGGACATTTTTGATTCCGCCGCGCCGGACATCTTCAAAATCCAGACTCAGTCCGCAGGCCCGGCGGGAAGCCTGCCTTTGACCGAGGAAATGCTTTTGCACAGCCCGAGCGGTGACTTGTTTGGGATGACACAAAATGCGGGCATGGGCTGGAATCCGGGCGAGGCCGGACGGAAACAGTTTCTCATCCTGAGCACACAGGGCGGAGTGCGGGCGCCGGATGGAA
>DATMLG010000077.1:0-2834 GCA_035570675.1 Verrucomicrobiia bacterium
ATGAGCTCGGGAATGGGCGCCGTGGGATCATTCGGGGTGCCATCCACCATCACTATGTTGTAGGCATCCGCCATCCAGTCCATCCGCCGCAGAATCTGGGAGGAATAGTTCTGTATCCCCGTGTTGTAAACCCAGCTATTGTTCAGCACATCCACGCCGATGTTCTTCGGCCCGGACGGGTCAAGCCAGTTGGTTTCCGTCGGCGACTCCAATATCCCGGTGCCAGAGAGGTCCGCCCGGAAAAGTTTTACCTGGGTGATGCCAGTGGTGAGCGAGAGTCCCTGCCCGTAAATCACCCAGCCGACATCCGTGGCGTGTTCCGACACCATCCCAGGCCCGTCAATGATCGTAAAATTCACATTTGAGAAAATAGAATTTGTCGTATCCGGAAGGTAGGCTCCTGCCACGACTTCTCCCTCAGCCTGGCCCATGACGATCGTCTGACCGTTGGGCACAAAGCCTTGCAAACGCGCAGCCAGGCGGACGTAGCCGGTTTCCAAGGGATAATCGTAATTCTGCGCCGCGGCGTGGGTTGCGACGCAGGCAAGCCCAACCAATCCCAATAGGACGAGAGTTCCAGAACGCCCAATACTGGCCGGAAAGAAGGAAAACATGCTTTGTTTTTTAATTTGAAAACGGCTTCACGGCAGCAGCATTAAACAGGCCAAGGATGGGGCGGAGGTGGTGGTTGATCATTCGCCATTCTTAATTCGGTATTCGTAATTGGTAGTTAGTATTTAGGAGTTGGTAGACAACCGTTCAACGTTCAACGTTTAGAGTTCGAAGTTCGGCGTTCACCACCCATGTCACCCCCCGGCAGCAACCAATCGCGTTCCCTCCTGCAAGCCATCGCCCACCGTGTCATGATCGCGCGGGGTCTTGCCCCCGAATTTGCGCCCGCAGCCATGACCGAACTCGCCGCGATTCGCGGCCCTGCAACAGCGAGCGACGCCACAACGCGCGATTTGCGGCCATTGTTATGGTGTTCCATCGACAACGATGACTCACGCGATCTCGACCAGCTTTCCGTAGCCGAGGCCCTGGCCAATGGCGCGACCAAAATTTTTGTGGCCATCGCCGGAGTGTCCGCCGTGGTCAAACCGGGCTCGGCCATCGATGACCACGCACGGCAAAACACAACCTCCGTTTACACCGCGGCCCAGATTTTTCCGATGCTGCCGGAAAAACTTTCGACCGATCTCACCTCGCTCGGCTTCGACGCCGACCGCCTCGCCGTGGTCATCGAAATGGTTTTTGCCCCGGACGGCTCGCTCGCCTCGTCGGACATCTATCAGGCGACCGTGCACAATCGCGCGAAGCTCGCCTATAATAGCGTGGCTGCGTGGCTCGAAGACCGCGCGCCGATGCCGCCGGCAATCAGCGCCGTGGCCGGCCTGGCCGACAACATCAAACTCCAGTATCGCGTCGCCAGTAAGCTCGCCGAATTGCGCCATCTCCATGGCGCGCTCTCGCTCGAAACGCTTGAGGCCCGCCCGGTGTTTGACGGCACAATCTTAACCAATCTGGAGGCGGATTCACCCAACTCGGCCAAGCGGCTGATCGAGGATTTGATGATTGCGGCCAACGGTGTGACCGCGCGTTTTCTCGCCGCCAAGAAATTTCCCTCGATCCGGCGGGTCGTTCGCACGCCGGTGCACTGGGATCGGATCGTCGAACTGGCTGCCGAACACGGCTCGACCTTGCCGAAGGATCCCGACGCGGTGGCCCTTGAAAGATTTCTCGTGGCGGCAAAAACCGCCAAACCGGCCGGATTCCCCGACCTGTCGCTCTCCGTCATCAAGCTATTGGGCGCCGGCGAATATGTCCTTGAGCTTCCCGGAGGCAATGTGGCCGGGCACTTCGGCCTTGCGGTCAGGGATTATTCGCACTCGACGGCACCGAACCGGCGGTTTCCCGATGTGATCACCCAGCGGCTGTTGCTGGCGGCGATGGCCGGACTTCCCCCGCCCTATTCAAACCAGGAGCTGGCCTCGCTCGCGAAACACTGCACCGAACAGGAAGATGCCGCCAAAAAAGTGGAACGGCAGGTCGGAAAATCCGCCGCGGCCATGCTGCTCGGCCCGAGCATTGGGAAACAGTTTGACGCCACGGTGACCGGCGCGTCCGGCAAAGGCACGTGGGTTCGCATTTCTCAACCGCCGGTCGAAGGCATGCTGGACAATGCGCCTTCGGGACTCCGAGTCGGCGACCGGCTGCGCGTGCAACTGGTCAGCACGGATATGGAACACGGCTTTATCGATTTTAAGACGGTTTAACCGCAGCCAAATACAGTGCCAGGAGGCTCGATTCTCCTTGTAACGTATTATATTACAAACGAGATCCCTCGCCAGGCTCGGAATGAAAGGCGAAAGGCATGTTTTGAGAAAGCCGCCGGCTGGAGCGCGCAAGCTCGATTCAACGGACGCTTCCCCCATCCGCTGCAAATTTCAGGCTCACGGGGCGAAAACGCTGTTAGACTGGCCGTAATGCCGGACACAGCGCAGTCAACCTCCCCTGCTTCGATGGCTGCAAGCGCGGCCCTGACCAAAACCCGCCCATACGCCGGCCGGCCAAGCGGTTTTCTCTGGTCGTTGCTCGCCATCTTCACGGGGCTGCTTTGCGGCTTTTCCGCCCTTCTTCTCGCCCACAAGTATTTTTCCGCACGGCTTTTTCCGGCGGCCAAAGTCCAGATAAATTATGCCGTCTTCACCACGCCCAACCCGCGCTTGTTTCAGGAAGTTTATGCGCCGGCGATCAAATCGGCCCGCAGCCAGATCCTGATCGCCGCACGGGAAATCTCCAGCCGCATGCTGCTGGAGGCTCTGCACGCAAAG
>DATMLG010000078.1:0-5617 GCA_035570675.1 Verrucomicrobiia bacterium
GAATGGCATGAGTTTTACCAGAATTTACTGGATTTGCGCGACCAATTGCTCAATCAGATGAGCGGTTTGGCCAAGGAATCCGCCCAGGAATTGCCCGGTTACAGCCTGCACATGGCGGATTCCGGCACGGATAATTTTGACCGCGATTTCGCCCTCAGCCTGCTGTCCTCGGACCAGGACGCGATTTACGAAATCGAGGAAGCGCTCAAGCGCATCGAGAAAAACACCTACGGCGTGTGCGAATTGACCGGCAAACCCATCCCCAAGGCCCGGCTTGAAGCCATCCCCTGGACGCGCTTCACCGTGCAGGCCCAGGCGCAGTTGGAACGCGAAGGCGCGTTGCGCCAGCGCCGCCTCGGCGCGCTCGGTTCCGTAGACACTGTCGGCGTCAACGAAGTCGAGGAAGAAGACGAAGCCGAGGAAAAGCCGGCGAAGGAGAAGGAATAATTTATGGCCCGCGAAACTGTCACCATCGAATGCACCGAGGCGCGCAAGGAAGGCAAGTCCCCCTCGCGTTACCTCACCAGCCGCAACAAGAAATTGAAGACCGAGAAAATCGAGCTCAAGAAATATAATCCCGCCCTGCGCCGCCGCACGCTGCACCGCGAAATCAAGTAACCTTTATGCCACGCAAAACGAACACCGACCGCGAAAAGCGCGGCACCCGCGGCCGCACCGCTTCCGGCGAAATCCGCACGCCCCGGCCCAAGCCCAAGATTGATTTCACCGTGGACGCCCTTGATTTCAAGAACACAAACCTGCTGAAGCAGTTTGTCACGGACCAGGGCCGCATTTTGCCCCGCAAATACACCGGCCTGCCGGCCCATTATCAGCGCGCTCTCAACCGCGCCATCAAGCGCGCCCGGCAGATGCTGTTGATGAAGTAGTCCGGTGCCGCGGTCGGAGGATCGCCCGGCTGAGAACACTTCCAGGCGGGCAACGATTCCGCCCCTGTCCCCCGCCTTCCCGTCCGGCCATTTGGTAATTTGAGGCTTGTAAGCGAGGGAATTTGGCCGCCAGCGACTTGTCAAGGGGTGTTTCCCGCAGAAATAATTTCGGGGCCAAGGACACGAGAATACGAATCAGGACTTGGGAACGCGGACTGAACCAGAAGTGAGATTTTGAGCAGCCTGCCCAAAACTGAACATTGATTGGGCGGGTTTTGTGAGGAGCGGATACCGGGTTTACTTAGATGGCTTCTTCGGTCAGCCAGTCGCCCAGCTGCAGGTACTCCTTGATCTTTCTGCGTTCGTACCTGTGTTTATGGGCCTTTTTGGGGCGGTTGTCGGTTTTGCTGAAGGGATGTTTGGAACTTCTTATGGCCTCGGTTATCACGTCCAATGTTTTCGTCATAGTTGACATGCCTTTCTCAAGGTTACCTTGAGCGTATTTTGTGCCAACCCGGCTTCTCCCAAAATCCGCCGGTGTTCCATTTGATGGCTGGGTTTACGACATAGCACTCATCTGATTAGATGCAAATGGAAGTGAATCATTCAAAAAAATCCGCAATGTCATCCAACGTCTGCATCCGTAGTTGCACCGAAGACAAAAACTCCGGAACGCCACTCCCCTTCCGTCTTTGCCTGCGCCAACCGCAACCCCGCCCGTTCGCAGGCATCTTCGATTTCTGAAAATTCCTCCTTCAAAATCCCGGCCAATGCCAGCGCCCCGCCCGTCCGCAACCGGCCTATGATCCGCTTTATTTCCGCCACCAGCAAATTCGAAATCAAATTTGCGCAGACGAAATCATATTTCACGCGGCTCCGCGACGGCAGTTTGGTGATGTCCTGGCGGGTAATTTTGAATTTTACCCGGTTTCGCCGCGCGTTTTCCCGCGCCACCCGAATGGCTTCGACGTCAAAATCTATCGCTCGCACGGGCGCATATCCCAGCTTCGCCGCAGCAATCGCCAGAATTCCCGAGCCGGTACCAATGTCCAACAAGGCCTGCCGTTGGCCCGGTTGGTAGAATTTCGTCAGCGCGCGCAGGCAGAACGCGGTTGTTGGATGATTGCCAGTGCCGAAGCTCAGGCCCGGATCCAGCACCACCACCGCCTGGCCCTTGCGTGGCCGCCGCCGGATCCAGCCCGGTTTCACCAGCAACCGCGGGCCAATCTCAATCGCCTTGAAATGACGCTTCCAAGATTCCGCCCAATCTTCCCGCGCCACCCGTCCGGTCGAGATTTTACCGACGCCCAGCCTTAATCCGCTCGCCTTAACCCGCTTCAATCCCGCGGACAGCGCGGCCCGCGTTTTCTTGGTGAACTCCCCCCTGCCCTCGCAATACACGGATGCAATAGTGACCTTGGTTTCCTCGTTGGTGTAAACTGCCGCCGGACGATTGAACACCCGCCCCATCAATTCCACCACCGCTTCTTCCGCCTCCGGTGAGGTTTCCACTGAAACCTGCCATAACGGTTTGTTTCTCATCTGAAAATGAAGTCGGTCGCGTGTTTTCCAACTGCCGCGCCCGCGCCAAACCCTCAGGCCAGCGTCGCCATCTGTGCCGACAGCAGTTGGCGGATGCCGGCCTTGGCCAGCGTCAGCAGCGCGGTCAATTCACCCTCGCTGAAAGTCGCCTCCTCGCCTGTTCCCTGCAATTCAATGAATTCCCCGGCCGATGTCATCACGACATTCATGTCCACCGTCGCCGCGTTATCTTCCAGGTAGCAAAGATCCAACAGCGGCTGATGATTCACCATGCCCACGCTCACCGCCGCCACGGCATCCAGCAAAGGAGTTTCCATCAGCCGGCCTTCCGACAGCAATTTCTTCACCGCCAGCGACAACGCCACATACGCACCGGTGATCGCCGCCGTCCGCGTACCGCCGTCCGCCTGCAACACGTCGCAATCCACGCAGATGGTGCGCGACCCCAGTTTTTCGAGATCGAGCGCCGACCGCATGGCGCGGCCGATGAGCCGCTGAATTTCCTGCGAGCGCCCGTCAATCTTGCCCTTGGTGATGTCCCGCGCCTTCCGTTGCAGCGTGGAGTACGGGAGCATCGAATATTCCGCCGTAATCCAGCCGCCCGTGACGTCCTGTTCCTTCATCCAGCGCGGCACCGATTCCTCGACCGTCACCCCGCAAATCACGCGCGTGTTGCCCCATTCAATCAGCGTCGAGCCGGTCGCGTACGGCGCGATGTTGTTCACGAAGCGCAACGGCCGGATTTGGTTTGGCAGGCGCCCGTCCGCGCGCACGGAAATGGTGGTCGGTGTCGGTGCTGGCATAGATCGCGGCGATGCTAACGGCAGGCCGGGCCTGCCGCAACGATGAAAGTGGGGCTAATGCGTTGAGGGCGGATTGGCAACCTGGATGTCGGCGGGATTAATCATGAATTCGAACGCAAGCGGGCGATTGATTATTACGGTTATGGAAAAGGTTTTCGCGCCTTGCGGCGGACGAAAAGGGATTTGGTGCATGAACGTATTCGAATACCTGTTTCCCACTACGCCGCCGTAAAAAATTCTCTTGGAAATTCCCGGGTCGTTTTCCACATCATATTGCAGAAAAACCTCAAGCCGGTCGTCGGGCAGGCCGTTAGTTGTTTCGATCATCAGAAACGGGCGGAGCGCCTCCCAGGATCGAGAGGAGCCAAGATTGCTGCTTCTCGTAATGAAATTACCATTTGCGCCTGATTGCGGTGCCTTCATGAAAACCGAATTGTCATTGCTGAGGGTCAGCTCTCCCGCGCCAGATAGAATGCGAAGATTGAGGCCAACCCCGCCGAGATTCGCACTTTGGTTCAAGGCGAGATAGGTGCCCGGGGCCGGAATGGCAAGATTGGTCATGACGAGTTTTTGATCCGGGCCAAAAGCTTCGGGGCTATTATGAAAAACCAGAATGCGAGCCTTCCAGGCCGGTTCGTGGCGGAACAGGTTCTGTCCTTTATTGCCGGTAGGGTCGCAGAAGGAAATATCGGTGGCCTGGGCATTCACCCAGGCCGGTACAGTCGTGGTAACACGGGTGTGTGGTATAATCTGGTGATAAAAGTTTGATCCTCCGTAATCGGGTCGCGTGCGGGAGATCGCCATCAAGCTCTCCCCCAGCCCGTCGAGTGTAAGTATGACCGGCCCGTTGGTTTGGGTCTGTGGGAGCGGGACCGGTTGCCATCGTGGAAAAGGGCCCAAATCCGGATTGGACACGCGCAATCTGCCAATCTCGGTGCCCTTGAAGTCCGCAAAGCGCAGCAGGAATTCCTTTTGCCGGCGGGGATAGCTTCTCAATATCAACTTGCGCAATGTGTATCCTATTGGCGCGGGTCCCGAGCTCGATCCTCTGTCGCCCCAATAAACAAACCCATTCTCATCCTCCGGCTGGACGCCATCCCAGTTATACGTGGCAGGGACGGTCGCGGAGGGAGCTTTGACGAGCAAATAGACGACCAGTGAGTTTGAGTCCAAATCAGCCCACCCTCCGCCTATGAGGGGCTGTGGAAGCCAGCCCGTCCATGCCGACGGCAAATGGTATCGTGCGAAGCGCTCCCAGGGCTTCTCTGAATTGAACGGTGTGCCGCCAAGTGTTGAGCCCACCACTTCCACCCGGCTTCCATCCGGCAACGTGATCCATCGGGCGGCCTGGAGTTTCTTGTAGTGGGCGAGTGCAAGCGAAATGCCCATGACGCCTCCGACGAGCAATACGGCGAGAACCATCAGCACGACCCGCTCAAACGTGTGGGAGCGCAGCGATGGAGAACGTTCGGTCATGGAAGGCATCCTGTTCCGGCTGCGTCAACGTGAATCTTATTTGCCGTGGAACCTTCCATTGCTTGATAGTAAACGGGCCTTATTCGAGCAGCACAATACAACAACTCCGGCGAATTCAAATCCATTTCTCAAACGATTGTCTCTGGCATTCGTCATTCTCTGCGGCTAGATTGGCCCGCATCAATCAACTGCATGAGTTCTAATTTGGAAGCCAGCCAGCCGGTCGCGCCCCCCAACGGCGCAGAAGCCCAGCGCCTTTACGACGATGCCTCCCGCCAGAAAAACTGGAAACGCTGGGGGCCGTACCTCGCCGAACGCCAGTGGGGCACCGTGCGCGAGGATTATTCCGATTCGGGCGACTGCTGGAGTTATTTTCCGCACGATCACGCCCGCAGCCGCGGCTATCGCTGGGGCGAGGATGGCTTGCTCGGCATCACCGACCGCGAATGCCGCCTCTGCTTCGCCCTGGCCCTGTGGAACGGCCGCGATCCGATTCTCAAGGAGCGGCTGTTCGGCCTGAACAATGACGAGGGCAACCACGGCGAGGACGTGAAGGAGGAATATTTTTATCTCGATTCCACCCCCACCCATTCCTATCTCAAGGGGCTTTATAAATATCCCCAGGCTGAATTCCCCTACGCCCGGCTCGTGGAGGAAAACCGCCGTCGGTCCCGGCTCGACCCTGAATTTGAACTCGCGGACACCGGCATCTTCAACGAAAACCGTTACCACGATGTCCTCGTCGAATACGCGAAAAACCTGCCCGACGACATCCTGATCCGCGTCACGGTGTCCAATCGCGGGCCCGACACCGCGACGCTGCATCTGCTCCCGACCGTCTGGTTCCGAAACACATGGGCTTGGCCTTCGGCGCATGAGGGCTGCAATATAAGACCGCGCATCTCGGTG
>DATMLG010000079.1:0-6429 GCA_035570675.1 Verrucomicrobiia bacterium
CGAGGATGCGGGAGGAGTGCTGGAACGAGGCGGAATCACTGGAAAAGCCGAAGATGAGGAACATCCACAAAATGACCGGCAGCCAGTACCAGGCGAAGTTGCGGATTTTTTGCACGTCGCATCAAAGCAAAGACCGGCAAATCGACGCAACGATAATGTGCGCCGCCTGACGATTGAATTTGCAAAACGCGCAGTTTTCTGGCAGAAGACTTGACCCTTTATGCGATGGCATTTGATATTGGCGGCGGTGGCCGGGGCGGTCTGCCTTCCGTTGCGCGGAACGGCGGCGCCCGATGAGACGGCAGGATGGCGGAAGGACGGGTTGATTGCCCGGGTGCATTTTGTTGGAACAGAGGGGATTCTGGAGGATCCCTCGGCCACAAATCTGAACGCCATCGCGGCGCTGCCCGAAACGGCGGCCATGCGCGACCAGACATTCCGGAAGCTCGCGGCCGCGCCTTATAATTTTATCCGCAACCACACGGCCACGACGAACGACGAGGCCGTGCTGATCCGTCCGCTGGTGGAAGATTTGTTTCACGCCGAATCTTTTCTTGAATTGATGGACGGCACAAACGAGGTGCCGGAGATGGCGTTCGCGCTGCGCTTGCGTGAAAACCGCGCGCGCCTGTGGGGCACGAACCTCGCCGCCGTGCTGATTGCATGGTGCGGCCTGCCGGTGACCGGCATCCAGGCGGAAGGGTTCGACGGCTGGGAATTGAGGAAACACAAGGATCCGAACGTGTTCCGGTTTTTTCGCGCGGGCGACTGGGTCGTACTTGGCTGGGGCGAAGACCAGCTTCAACTGCAACCAGAGCTGTTGAAGCGCATCAGAAAGACGACGCGCCCGGTGGACGCGGACGCGACCAACTGGCTCGACGCGTGGGTGGACTGGCCGGCGATGGCGCCGCATCATCTCGCGCCGCAATCAATCGAATTGCCGGCGATGCGGCTCCTGGCGCAGGGGCGGAAGGATTTTATCCGGTTGCAACTGACGATGAAATTCGCCGCGACGCTGGGTTTGAAGCTGAATCCGTGGCGGATACCGACAAACATAATTCGCAATCCGATTGTCAGTTTCACCGCGACGCGGGGGCTGGCGCCCCGCTTGAACGAAACCGCGAAGGCAAAGGAATTCAACCTGCCGCCGCTGCCGGACCAGGTCTATGTCTGGGCGCTGGGAACCATTCCGTTGGCGACCTACTTCGTGGCGCCGGTGACGGATGCGACCAATTACATGAATCAACTTGAGCCGGGGCTGCTCCCGATGGTGAACCAGTTCCTGTCGGGCCACACACCCAAGGATGTCCCGGCGGCGCAATCCCGCGCGTACACGTTTTCGGCCGTCTATGGCAGCAATCAGATTCAGATTCCGGCCATGCCCTTCATGACTCCGCACCTTGCGGCTGTTCATAATCGGAGCGGCGATTATATGCTGGGCGGCCTGTTGCCCCTGGGGGGGGCCAGGGAGCCGCTGCCGCCCGAATTAATCGGCGAGATCACCAAGAAAAACAACCTCATCGCTTACGGCTGGGAATTAACCGGGGAACGACTCAAACAATGGCGCAGTTTCTTCCAGCTTTGGCAACTGCTCTTCCACCCGGGCATCGCCAATGCGGGAACCCCAGCCCACAAATGGATTGACGCGCTCTCGACCAAGCTCGGCAATGCCGGGACGGAAGTCACGCTCACGGCGCCGGACGAGGTGACGGTGGTGCGGAATTCGGCAACCGGTTTCACGGCGGTCGAACTTTCCTGCCTGGCGTATTGGCTGGACTCGCCAGGATTTCCGCTGAGCGCGTACAAAGAGCCGCCGCAATGGCATGCCGATGCCGGGACGCCCCTGCTTCCGCCGCCGGCGCCTGCGCATCAACCTTGAGGACCCCCATGCTTAAACTGGGAGTCAACATTGATCATGTGGCCACGCTCCGGGAGGCGCGGTATCGCGGCCGCCCGGACGGCGAGCCGGACCCTGTCGCCGCCGCGCTCATTTGCCAGGAAGCGGGCGCGCAGGGCATCACCGCGCATTTGCGCGAGGACCGCCGTCATATTCAAGACCAGGATGTGCGGCGGTTGCGGGAGGTGCTCAAGGCGCGGTTCAACCTGGAAATGGCCAACGTCCCGGAAATTGTCGCGATGGCCCTGAGGCTGAAGCCGGACATCGTGTGCATTGTGCCGGAGCGGCGGCAGGAATTGACGACGGAAGGCGGATTGGATGTCGTGGGAAACCGGGCCGCGCTGTTGGAGACCCGCAAGAAAATGAGCGGCGCGAGCATCGCGGTGAGCCTGTTCATTGCGCCGGATGCGGCGCAGGTCGAGGCCGCGGCGGCCGTGGGCGCGCAATTTGTGGAATTGCACACGGGGGCATTCGCGGAGCATTTCGATCAGAAGGCGGCGCGGAACGTGGAACTGGAGCGGCTCATCGCTGCTGCAAAACAAGCCCATGAACTGGGGTTGAAGGTCAACGCCGGGCATGGATTGAATTACCGGAACCTGCCGTTGCTGCACACGGTGCCGCACCTGGTGGAGTTGAACATCGGCCACAGCATCATCAGCCGCGCGGTCACCACGGGACTGGCCGCGGCGGTGCGAGAGATGTTGCAGTTGATGGAAAGTTATCGCGGGTGACGGACGCGGCCCGGCGCAAAAAAGAATTAAGGCGTTGTGATTCTAGGAATCGGCATAGACATCATTGAAGTATCGCGCATCCAGTCGTCGCACGAGAAATTCGGCGAAAGATTTTTGAAGCGTATTTTGCATCCGAACGAGATTGCGTACTGCCTGTCGCACAAGGCGCCCGCGCCGTTTCTAGCGGCGCGGTTCGCGGCGAAGGAGGCGATCTCGAAGGCGTTCGGCACGGGCATCGGCGCGCAACTGAGCTGGCAGGACATGGAAGTGGGGCGGCGCGAGTCCGGTGAGCCGTTTGTGATTTTGCATGGAAACGGAGAGAAACTTCTGGCCGAACGCGGCGCGCGAATTCTTTTAATCAGCCTCAGCCACACGCAGCAACATGCGACGGCGGTGGCGATTCTGGAGCAGTAGCAGGATGAGGTAGCGAGTCCCGGTTTAACGCAGAAACGCAGAAACGCAAAGACGCGAGGACGCACCCGCCTTCGCTGAAGCTCCGGCGCGGCGAGCGCGACGGTTCAACGGGCCGTCGGAAAAATGTGGCACATACAACTTCGGTGCGGGCGACGTGTTGAAACATGGGGCCGTCCAAGTCTTTCCGATTCAAAATGCAAAAACATTCCGGCAACAAAAGGCGTGGCGCGGGTTTTGCTTAGTTTACACCGTGACCGGGATTTCAAAATCATGAGCCTGACCACGCGAAGGATGTCAATGGGCGTGGTTGTCTTGCTGGCATTGGCATGGCTGGCGATTGAACTGCAGCGTTCGGGCAGCAGTTCCACATTGAGCCGGTACCGGGCGGAGTTGCGCGCGCGCGGCGAGAAGCTGACCGTGGCCGAGATCGCGATTCCGCCGTCAACCAATCCGGTCGAGATCGCGGCGCGGCAGGTCATTGAACAAAATGGCTTCCTGGCCAATCCGGCGCTCATTGCGAACATGATGCAGTTTATGGCTCCGGGAAAGGCACGGGTGGCGTGGCGCGGCGAACTGAACCTGACCTACTGGGCGGGAGCAACCAATGTCGCGACCCCGACATGGGAGGATTTCATCCGGCAGACGGAGAGGTCCGAGCCGACGTTGAGCATCTTGAGAGGCGCGTTGGAGAATCCGCCGGCGGACACGGGCTGGGCCTGGAAGGACGACTATCAAAATCTCACCAACTGGCACGGGAGAAATTTTGTGAGGGACCGCAGAATTTACCAGCAACTTTACAATGCCGAGATTGCGGAGTTGCATAGGAGCAACCTGGATGGAGCCATCGCCAATCTGCATGCGATCAACGGAATGGCGCGGATGAACCGGAATGAACTGACGCTGGTGAGCCAGATGATCCGCATTGCCATCGCCCAGGGAGGGTTGAGCGGGACGTGGGAGGCGTTGCAGGCGCCGGGCTGGGACGAGCCGCGGCTGGCATCGTTGCAACATGACTGGGAGCGGGTGAATTTCATTGATGGACTGGAGCGGGCCTATCTCGGCGGACGGGCGTTCGATGAAGTAATGATGGCGAAAATACGGAATTCTTCGGTCCGGGAACTAGCCGGATTTTTTCCATTGTGGCAGACCAGAGTCAATAGTTCGTGGACGAGTCCGGGTGAATTCCTGCGCAATGTGGAAAATTCGGCCGCAGGGAGATACGTGTCGATGTTCGGCTACAAGCTGACCAGCATGAATGCCGATGAGCTGGTGCAGCTCCAGTCTTCCACCGGAGACATTGACGCGCTGCGGCTGGTGAAGTCGGGCCGGCCGTGGGCGGAGGTGCAGCCGGGCATGGCCGCGCGTTACAAGGAGCTCGATGAAAAATTCACGAAGGACACCTTCGGCCGGCTCAAGGTGAGCGCGATTTCCATCCCGAATCTATCGGCGTCCCTCCGGACCGAGGTGCGGGCGGAAACGTTTCGGAGGCTGACGATCACGGACATCGCCATCATGAGATATCAGCTCAAGCACGGCGCGGCGCCGAAGGAACTGAATGCGCTGGTACCGGAGTTTCTGGCGTCGGTGCCGATGGATCCGATGAGCGGGAGGCCGTTGTGTTATCGGTTGAATGCGGACGGAACATTCGTGCTTTATTCGACGGGCGAGGACGGGAAGGACGACGGCGGTGATGGGACGCCGCGCGATGGCAGTCAAAAATTTGGGTTATGGGAGGGCAAGGACGCGGTGTGGCCAACGGCGGACGTGAGCACGCGCTAACCGGTAACGACCACGCTGGTTTTTAACGCAAAGTCGCAGAGGCGCGGAGACGCAAAGGGGAAACGGAAAGACCTTCTAACCGCGAACCACGCGAAAGATATGAACGCAGAATTTCCTGAGCTTTTTTCGCGTAGTTTGCGTATTTCGCGGTTAACTCACCTGTTCCCTGCGATCCTTCCTCGCGCCTCTGCGTCTCTGCGTCCTTGCGTCGATTCGGAATTGCATTCGACATGCCAAAGCGTGAAAGTTTGGCATGCTGTTGTTTCGGGAAAAAGTTTCGGCGGACTGGCTGCCGCGGGTGAAGGCGAACCTGCCGGCGGTGCTGGTGGACCACGCGCACCTGGAACGCAAGGCGGCGACGACGGCGTTGAACCTGGAAAAATATCGCGACCTGTATGAGCGCGTCGGGGAACTGAACGCGATTGCCATCGAGGAACTGCAACATTTTGAACTGGTGCTGGGGCTGCTGAAGAAGCGCGGCATCCCGTTCAGCCAGCCGTATCCGAGTCCATGGATCACAGGGATGATGAGGTCGGTCCGCAGCGGAAACCGGAATCAGGCGATTGACCATTTACTTTGCTGCGCGTTGGTCGAGGGACGAAGCTGCGAGAAATTTCAATTTCTGGCGGAAGGACTCAAAGACATGGATGCGGAACTGGCGACGTTTTACGGGAGCCTGGTGGAATCGGAGGGGAACCATTACGCGACTTATCTTTTGATGGCGCGCGGGATTGACGCGGAGGAGACGGAGCGGCGATTGGATTTTTATCTAGATTTGGATGCGAAGTTGATTCGAGAACCGAATCCGCTGCCGATGCTGCATTGAGGGAAATACGACCCTTGCCACATTAATGTGGAATTTTGACTACTGGTGCGCGCTCCAAGCTTACATACGCATCAAATTCCGGAACAGGGCTGTTGGTCTTCACGGGTATTCCCAACAGCGACCAGTCCCCTTTGGATTGCACCAACTTGTCCCATTTCGCCTCGTCAAAAATCCACTGTCCGACAATATTTGCGCCTTCGACCCCTCTGGGTCCGTGAATAATACTGCCGGTCTCGAAAAGATAGAATTTGGCCGGGCCGACATTGGTTTTGACGAGATTGTTCTCATAATCAATCTCCACATCAGCTTGCATTGATAGTCGATATCGTCCGTAAATAAATACTTCTGAAGTCCATATTTTTGGCCCAGGAGAGAAGCCATAGTGGGTTATGAAATGGTCGCTGTCTCCGAACAATGTTTCCATTTCCTTGGGCCATGGGAGCCGTGCAATTCCCGATTGGACGGTTTTGACATAGTCGCTCATTGCGCCACCAATGCCACATGAGGCGGTAATTCCCAGCAATACGGCCAGGACGGCGATTGGTGCATAGCGCGGTATTCTCACGACATGTCCCAAACGAGCAGAACCTGTACCATTTCTTCATCCTCTTTACAGCGTGATGACAGGCTGAATTAACGAGAACGTCACATTCCCCGCAAGGCGTCGTTCGTCGCGCATACAGGCTTGGTCGGAATGACATTCGTCTTTAGAAATTTCCACGCGGGAGCGCGTGCGCCGTCTTGACGCGCAATGAACGGACGTACACCCTGAGGCATCAATT